>CATPAP010000208.1 GCA_955651875.1 Candidatus Dormiibacterota bacterium | reverse complement strand
GTCGAGTCTATCAGGCCCGATTTCACGCGACCTACAATTGCGGCCATGGCCACGACCCGACGAGCCGACATGTTTATCGATCTCAAGGACGACCCGCGTGAGAACGGCCCAACGTTGGGCGACGAGCGCACCACGCTGATCGAATCCCTGCGCTGTGCACGCCTCACGTTGGAGATGAAATGCTCAGGTCTTGATGCGGAGGCTATGGCGCGGCGTTCCGTTGAGCCGTCGACGATGTCGCTCCTGGGGCTGGTGCGACACCTGGCCGAGATGGAGCGTGGTTCGTTCCGGAAGGTGATGGCAGGGCAGGACGTGCCCCGGCTGTTCTGCTCCGACACCGACCGTGACGGTGATTTCGATGGTGCTGTTCCCGACCCCCAGGTGGTGGCGGAGGGGTGGGACGCATGGCGAGCAGAGGTGGACTTCGCCGAGCGGTTCGTGGCCGAGTCACCCAGTCTCGACATCACCGGCAACGATCCCTTGAATCAGCATGGCAGCGGTGGAGGGCCGATGTCGCTGCGCGAGGTGCTGCTCGAAATGATCTGGGAGTACGCCCGCCACCTCGGTCACGCCGACCTGTTGCGTGAGCGGATTGACGGACGCATAGGCCAGTAACTCGTTCAACAAACCACTAGTGTCCTGGCAGCGAAGTTCGCGTAGCTATTAAGGGGTCGTTCCGTAGTCCTTGTGCAATCGCGTACGAGGAGCCGTCATGACACGAGGACGTGGACGACGGTGGCTGAGTTTCCGCCGTGGTACAGTCCCGGTGTTCGATTGGAGGATGACGGGTGACCGAGAAGACCGAGCCCCTGATCGTGGGCCCCGGTGGAGGCGAAACGGTCGAAGGGCCGGTCGGCGGACCGCTCACGTTTAAGGCTCGTGGCGATCAGACGAATGGCACCTTGACCGCATTTGAAAACGTGATCCCGCCTGGCCAGGGCCCCCCACTGCATCAGCATGCTGACGAGGATGAATTATGGTACGTGCTTGAGGGCGCGCTCCGTTTCAAGCTCGGTATCGGAATGCACAGCGCGCCCGCGGGCTCGTTCGTGTTTGTGCCCCGAGGCACCCCACATTGCTTCCAAAACGTCGGCGAGGGGCCGGCCCGCATTCTCGTGATGTTCACCCCTGCCGGAATGGAACGCTTCTTCGAACAATTCGCCTTGCTCCACACGCCAGGTCCGTCGGACTTCGTCACCATCGGAGCCCCGCTCGGAATGACGGTCGTCGGCCCTCCCTTAGCGCAGTCCGACCCTGTCTAGTACCTACTAGATCGCTGGCAGAGAAGTTCGCGCAACTATTAGAGGGGTCGTTCCGTTCTCCTTGTGCAATCTCATACAAGGAGGCGTCATGACCCGAGGACGTGGACGATCGAACGAAAACTGCTGTACCAGATCTTCTTGTCACTCTCCAAATATCTGACGCGAACTTCGCTGCCAGGACACTAGCGGTCGGTGTCGGAAATCGGGCCGCCGTTCGTTCTCGCTCCGGCGGCACGCGGCTGGCCTGATCCGGCTGCGGCGGAGCGCCGCGACATGAGGCGCTGGTCAGCCCGAGTTGGAAAGAAGGGACCTTGGCCCCTATAGGATCTCTGTGCCCGCCTCAGCCCGTCCCGCACTCGCCAGGCTCGCACCTCGGGACTTTTTGCTTGCCCAATCCATGTGGAGGCAATGCGTCGCGCTCCCGGAGTGAGCAACCCCCACCATAGCCGCGAGTCGGGTGCGCGTTCGAATGCAGCAAGGAGTTCTTCTGGCGCGGGAATTTCATTCGGAACGGTCCTACGGCGCAACATCACCTCGAGCACCTGGCCCTCGCCGATGCCCAACTTCTTTCTCAGCGTGGAGTTGAAACAGAGGAAGTGCCTTTTCGACCTCACCGGGAACGCTAGGCCAGAGAACGGCTGGCCATTGATCGTACCTTCGACCGTCGCCTGCCCCGTGCTTGCCAGAACCTGGGCGGAGTCAGGCGGAAGCAGGACACCCAGGTAATCGCGGTAGCCGCGGACGACTGGTCCGACGACACGCAAGGTCGTGGGCAGATTGCCCCCGGGGTTAGGCATGAAAGCATCGTGGCACCTCCCACTCTTGCCTTGCCCATTAGGAGCAAGCTCCGAGTGCATACACTTGGCCAGATGGTCGGCTTGATCGTTCTTTTGGGGCTTGCGGTGGTGATGGCGGGGCTCATGTGGTGGGCAGTCGGGTCGCCGCCCACGCGACCACGACCCGACAGCAGGTACCGGGGAGCCACATACATGTCGGTACATCGCCGGCTCCGGCGCCGGGGGCGAGACAGGTGAGGCGCTTTACGCCCGGCGCTTCGCTGACCTCATTCACGTGATCGCCGCAGACACCGCAACCGGAGTGCGTGAAGGGGCTATCGCCGCGCGTCAATGCCGAAAGTGGCGTTCTCCGGTGTGGACCATGACCATGCCCAGCGCGTCGGCGGCGGCCGTCACCCCAGGGTCCTTTTTCGACCCTCCCGGCTGGATGACGGCGGCGACGCCGGCCCGCCCCAGGGTCTCGACGCCGTCCGGCATCGGGAAGAAGGCGTCGGATGCGCCGACTGCGCCGGAGACCCGGTCGCCCGCACGCTGCACCGCCAGCTCGGCGGCCTCGACCCGCGACATCTGACCGGCGCCAATCCCGACAGCCATGCCGTCACGGACGATGACGATGGCGTTCGACTTGACGTGACGGCCGATGCGCCACGCCACCAGGAGGTCGCGCCACTGCGCCTCATCGGGTTGCCGCTGCGTCGACACCGACATCGCGCTGCGGTCGGTGCGGACCCGGTCGATGCTCTGCACCAGGAGACCGCCGTCGACGCTGCGCACATCGAGCTGTGCAGCGCACGACGGCCGCTCCACGACCAGCACCCGCAACCGCTCCTTCTGTGCCAGCCGCGCGGCGGCCGCCGGCGTGATCGCCGACACCACCACCGCCTCGAGGAAGGTCTTGGCCACCTCCTCGGCCGCCGCCTCGTCGAGGGGACGATTGAGCGCCACGATGCCGCCAAAGGCAGACCGCGGGTCGCACTCGTACGCGCGGCGGTACGCATCGGCGGCATCGGCGCCCACGGCGAAGCCGCAGGGGTTGGTGTGCTTGATGACGCACGCCGCGGGCTCCTCGAAGTCGCACACCAGCCTGCGGGCGGCGTCGACGTCGAGCCAGTTGGTGAAGCTCAGCGCGGAGCCCTGCAGCTGGCGCGCGTGGGCGACGCCGCCGGGTGCGCCGGGGACGGCGTAGAGCGCGCCGTGCTGATGCGGGTTCTCGCCATAGCGCAGCGCAACGATCAGGTGGCCACCGATGGTGTACTCCGGCGCCGCACTCTCCTCTTCACCAAGCTCCCCGGACAGGTATGCGGCAACCGCAGTGTCGTACGCGGCGGTGTGCGCGAAGGCGCGGGCAGCGAGGCGGTCGCGTGTGGGTTGCGAGATGACGCCGTGCTCGCGCAGCTCGGCGAGCACCTCGCCGTACTGCGCGGGGGAGATGACCACCGCCACCGATTCGCTGTTCTTCGCCGCAGCGCGGATCATGGTGGGGCCGCCGATGTCGATGTTCTCGATGGTCGTGTCTCTGTCAGCGCCGCGCGCTACGGTCTCGACGAACGGGTAGAGGCTGACCACCACGATGTCGATGGCGACGAAGCCGAACTCGTCGAGCTTGCCCATGTGCGCGGGAATGTCACGGCGGGCGAGGATGCCGGCGTGGATGGCGGGATGCAGCGTCTTGACGCGACCGTCGAGCATCTCGGGAAAGCCGGTGAGGTCGCTGACCGGGGTCGCCTCGATGCCCGCGTCGGCGAGCACGCGGCTGGTTCCGTCGGTGGCGATCAGCTCGACCCCGCACTCGCGCAGCCCGCGGGCGAATTCGGACACACCTGTCTTGTCGGTGACGCTGATGAGGACGCGCATGGATGGTGGAGAGACCAGAATATCAAGCGGGGTGGATTCAGAAGGACCACAAGAGGCTGGTGTAGCCGGTGTG
>CATPAP010000207.1 GCA_955651875.1 Candidatus Dormiibacterota bacterium | reverse complement strand
GATCAGGGAGCGGAGATGCTCGCGGGTCTCGACGATGCGGCGGCGGTGAGCCTCGTCGGGCGTCATCTCGAAGCCGCGCTCCCTCAGCCACTCCGACGTGGCCGCGGGGTCGGCGAGCGCGTCGTACCCCCCCAGGGGAAGCTCGGCGGTGTTGACGAAGTCCTGGACGAGGGCCAGCGCCACAGGGGCTGGTTCTCGCTGCGCAGGGGCATCGTCCATGGTGTTGTCCTCGTGTCGGGCCGTAACCCCCGTACCATCTTGACAGGTGACGCGGCTCTGGTCTATAGTATCACCAGTGACCGGAGTTTGCAGGTGACGAGGAGACAGGCGATGATGAACGCTGACCAACTGTACGAGCTGGCACAGATCCGTGAGCAGGAGTACATGCTCGAGGCCACCGTGCGCCGGTCCGCCGGCCGCCGCAGCCGCCGCCAGGGGGGTGGCCTGATCGCCGGTGCCGCCCGACGCCTGCGCCGCCGGACCCACACCGCCGAGGACTGACCCGCTACCCGGCCCTGGCCGGGCGCGCCCTCAGAAAAGGCTGCGCCCGGTCATCGCTTCGGGCACCTCGAGACCCATCGCAGTGAGCACGGTCGGGGCAACGTCCTCGAGACCTCCCCCGGCGCGCAGCGCGGTGGCGTCGGTCCCGCAAAGGATCACCGGCACCGGGCTGGTGGTGTGAGCGGTCAACGGAGAGTTGTCCCGCGGGTCGATCTTGTGCTCGGCGTTGCCATGGTCCGCGGTGACGAGCATCCCGCCTCGGCGGGCGACCACAGCGGCCTCGATGCGGTCGAGGCAGCCGTCCACGACCTCCACGGCGCGCACCGTGGCGTCGAAGACCCCGGTGTGACCGACCATGTCCGCGTTGGCGAAGTTGAGCACGATGAGCGCGTCCTCACCGCGTTCGAGATGCTCGACCACGGCGTCGGCGATCGCCACCGCGCTCATCGCCGGGGTGGTGTCGTACGTCGCCACCCGTTGTGAGGGAACTAGCAAGCGGTCCTCGCCGCTGAAGGGATCCTCGCGGCCGCCGTTGATGAAGTACGTGACGTGCGCGTACTTCTCGGTTTCGGCGACATGGAACTGGTGAAGACCGGCTGCGGACACCTCCTCGGCCAGTGTGTGGATCACGTCCTCCCGGGAGAAGGCGACCTCTGCGGCGAGGTCGCGGGCGTACTCGGTGAACGTCACGAACTGAAGATCCTCGAGCACGCGCGAGCGCTCGAATCCGGCGAAGTCGCTGTCGACGAGTGCGTGGCTGAGCTGACGCGCGCGGTCGGGCCGGAAGTTGAAGAAGACGACGGAGTCGCCGTCGTCGATGCGCACTCGCTCGCCGCCATCGGGAATGATCGAGACGGGCGGAAGGAACTCGTCGGTGACCCCCTTGGCGTACTGCGCCTCGATGTACGCCACGGCGTCGGCGGCCACGCCATCACCATCACCGACGAGCTGCTCGTACGCGCGCTCGGTGCGGTCCCAACGGGTGTCGCGGTCCATGGCGTAGTAGCGGCCGACGACCGACGCGACCTGGCCGCAGCCGATGCCGCCGAGGTCGTCGACGAAACGGCGCAGGTAGCCGGCTGCACTCGTAGGCGGCTCATCGCGTCCGTCGGTGAACGCGTGGAACCACACCCGGTCCAGCCCGCGGCGACGAGCAAGATCGGCGAGGGCGATGGTATGCGCCTGGTCGCTGTGCACTCCCCCCGGCGACACCAGGCCCAGGCAGTGGAGGGCGGTACCGCGCTCGAGCGCACGGTCGACGGCGTCGCAGAGAGCGGGGTTCTCGAAGAAGCTGCCGTCACTGATCGCCCGGTTGATGCGGCTCAACGGCTGCAGGATGACACGGCCCGCGCCGATGATGAGGTGACCAACCTCGGAGTTGCCCTGCTGCCCCTCGGGCAGGCCGACGGCCTCGCCGCTGGCGGCCAACGTCGTCCATGGCCACGCACTCATCATGCGGTCCATCGCGGGCGTCGAGGCGGCTGCAATGGCGTTCCCGAAGACATCGTCGGACTGCCCCCAACCGTCGAGCACGGCGAGGACGAAGGGCCGCTCCGCTCTCACCGCGCCGCGCCCGCGGTGACGGCGGCGGCAACGATGGTTGCGAAGACGTCGGGCTTGAGGCTGGCGCCACCGATCAACCCGCCGTCGATGTCTGGACAGGCGAAGAGCTCAGCCGCGTTGTCGGCGCCGACGCTGCCGCCGTAGAGCACGCGCGGTGACGCACCGGCCAGCGCGGTCAGATGCTCGCGGATGTGCGCGCAGACATCCTGCGCCTGCTCCGGTGTGGCGGTGCGACCGGTGCCGATCGCCCAGACGGGCTCGTATGCGACGACCCAATCGTCAGGGGATGGAGCGCGGTGGGCGGCGGCGAGAACGGCGTCGAGCTGGCGGTCAACGATGGCGACCGCGCTGCCGTCGTCACGTTCGGATGCCGTCTCCCCGACCGCCACGATGACGCCCAGCCCGTGGCGGCGCGCTGCAGCGAACTTCCTGCCCGTCTGCTCGTCGGTCTCGCCGAGGAGGTGCCGCCGCTCGGAATGACCGACGAGGACGAGGTCGCAGAGTCCGGCGATCATGCGCGGCGAAACCTCGCCGGTGAATGCACCGGATTCCTCCCAGTACACGTCCTGGGCACCGAGCAGCAGACGGCTCGCCGCGATTGCCTCGCGCACCGCCCAGAGGTGCACGAACGGCGGTAGGACGGCCACCTCGACCGCCGTCTCGGCGCCGCAACGCTCCAGCACCGCGCGGGCGAGGGCGACCCCCTCGGGAACGGTGGTGTTCATCTTCCAGTTCCCGGCCACCATGGGAACCCGCCGAGTGGGGGGGGTCACGGGCTCACCACCTCGCGATCGCGCAGCGCGGCGACGCCGGGCAGGGTGCGTCCCTCGAGGAACTCGAGCGTCGCGCCCCCACCGGTGCTGATGAAGTCGATCCTGTCGGCAACTCCGGCGGCCTCGATCGCCGCGCCGAGGTCGCCGCCACCGACGACGCTGAAGCCATCGCTGCGGGCGAGCGAACGGGCCACCTCGCGGGTGCCGCGCGCGAACGCGTCGATCTCGTAGATACCGAGCGGGCCGTTCCAGATCACGGTGCCGGCGGCGGCGAACGATGCATCGATGGCTGCGACGGTCTGCGGACCGATGTCCACGACCATCCCGTCGTCGGGGATGAGGTCCCACGCCACCACCTCTGTTGCCGCACCCTCGCTGGCCTCCGCGGCCACGACGACATCGACGGGTAGGTGCAGTGTGCTGCGGCCGCCGGTGGCCAGCTCGAGGACGCCTCGTGCGACGTCGACCTGGTCCTCCTCGACCAGGGAACGCCCCGTCCTCGCGCCCCTGGCGCGGAAGAATGTGCACGCCATCGCTCCGCCGATGTGCACGGCGTCGTCCCGCTGCAGCAGGTTGGTCAGCACTCCCAGCTTTGTCGAGATCTTGGCGCCGCCGAGGACGGCGATGACCGGCCTGCGCGGGCACTCCAGAACGGTCGTGAGGATCTCGAGCTCGCGCGCCATCAGATAGCCGGCCACGGCGGGCAGGCGGTGCGCGACACCCTCGGTCGAGGCGTGGGCACGGTGCGCGGTGCCGAAGGCGTCGTTGACGAAGACGTCGCCAAGGGCGGCGAGCCGGTCGGCGAGCGCGGGGTCGTTGCTCTCCTCGCCGGGCTCGAAGCGAACGTTCTCGAGCATCGCGATGCCTCCGTCACCGAGCGCGTCCGCCGTGGCCTTTGCGGACGGCCCGACGACGTCGGCGGCGACGGGCACGTCGGCGCCGAGGAGCTCGCCGAGTCGCTGCGCGATGGGTGCCACGCTGAGCGAGGGGTCGACCTTGCCGTTGGGGCGGCCGACGTGCGTGACGATGACGGTACGGGCACCGCGATTGCGCAACGCCCGGATCGTCCGCAATGCCCCGCGGATGCGACGATCGTCAGCGACGCGGCCGTCGCGCAGGGGCGCGTTGAAATCCACGCGGAGCAGCACGCGTCGCCCGGCGACGTCGATGTCGTCGATTGTCGCCTTGGTCATATCCCGCGAATCAGAGGCGGCCAGCCATGTGCTCGGCGAGGTCGACGACGCGGCAAGAGTAGCCCCATTCGTTGTCGTACCAGGCGAGCACCTTGAAGGTGCGGTCGCCGATCCCCATGGTGCACGGCGCGTCGACCGTCGAGGAGTGGCTGTCGTGGAGGAAGTCGATGGACACCAGCAGCTCCTCCGAGACGGCGAGGATGCCGTTGAGCGATCCGTCGGCCGCCTCGCGCATGGCGCCG
>CATPAP010000206.1 GCA_955651875.1 Candidatus Dormiibacterota bacterium | reverse complement strand
TCAAGACGGACGCCGAGTCGTACCTCGGTGAGAAGGTGACCGAGGCGGTCATCACGGTCCCGGCGTATTTCAACGACGCCCAGCGCCAGGCGACCAAGAACGCCGGCCAGATCGCGGGTCTCAACGTCCTGCGCATCATCAACGAACCCACCGCTGCGTCTCTCGCCTACGGGCTCGAGAAGAAGGAGAACGAGAAGATCCTCGTCTTCGACCTTGGTGGGGGCACGTTCGACGTCTCCATCCTGGAGGTCGGTGAGGGAGTGTTCGAGGTCAAGGCCACCAACGGTGACACCCACCTCGGTGGTGACGACTACGACCGCCGCATCGTCGACTGGCTCGCTGACGAGTTCAAGAAGGACCAGGGCATCGACCTGCGCAGCGATCGCCAGGCCCTGCAGCGCCTGACCGAAGCCGCGGAGAAGGCGAAGGTCGAGCTCTCGCAGCGGCAGGAGACCGAGGTCAACCTCCCCTTCATCACCGCAGACTCCTCCGGTCCGAAGCACCTCGCCATCACGCTGTCGCGCAGCAGGTTCGAGCAGCTCACCAACGACCTCACCGAACGCACCCGCAGGCCGTTTCAGGACGCGCTCAAGGATGCGGGCATGACCGCGAAGGACCTTGACGAGGTGATCCTCGTCGGGGGTTCGACCCGCATGCCGGTGATCCAGGAGCTGGTGAAGTCGCTGGGCGGCAAGGACCCGCACCGCGGCGTCAATCCCGACGAGGTGGTCGCCGTGGGCGCCGCCATCCAGGCGGGCGTCCTCAAGGGCGACGTCAAGGACGTCCTGCTCCTCGACGTCACGCCGCTGAGCCTCGGCATCATGACCGAGGGCGAGGTGAACACCAAGCTCATCGAGCGCAACACCACGATCCCCACGTCGAAGTCGCAGACCTTCTCGACCGCGTCGGACAACCAGAGCTCGGTCGAAGTTGTCGTCCTCCAGGGCGAGCGCCCTCTCGCCCGTGACAACCGCATCCTCGGAACGTTCACGCTCGACGGCATCGCCCCCGCGCCACGCGGCCTGCCGCAGATCGAGGTCACCTTCGACATCGACGCCAACGGCATCCTCAACGTGAGCGCCAAGGATCGCGGCACCGGCAAGGAGAACCGCGTGACCATCACCGGCTCGACGACGCTCGACAAGAACGAGGTGGAGCGCATGGTCAAGGAGGCCGAGGCCAACGCCGAGGAGGACCGCAAGCGCGCCGAGGCCATCGAGACCCGCAACCGGGCAGAGAACCTTGCGTATCAGGCCGAGAAAGCGCTCGCCGATGCCGGCGACAAGGTGCCCGCCGACGTCCGCACGGAGATCGAGACCAAGGTGAAGGCGGTGCGCGACGCCATCAGCGGCGGCGACGGCGACGCCGTCAAGAGCGCCGGTGACGACCTGCAGTCGTCGATCCAGAAGATCGGCGAGGCGGTGTACGCGCAGTCAGGCAGCGCGCCAGACGGCAGCGCGGCAGGCGGATCTACGGGCGGCGACGAGACGCCCGCGGCGACCGCGCCCGGGGGTGGCGACGACGTCGTGGACGCCGAGTTCAAGGAGGTCTGATCCTCCTCCGTTGATCGCAGGCCCAGTGCCGTCGCGGTAGGGCACCGGGACCTCTTCATGCCCGGGCCGGCGCGATCGCGGCTGCGCTTGTTGTTCCGCCGACCAGCGGACCCCCTTTTGCAAGCCTCGTGCTTCGGAGCATGATCTGGCTGCCATGCCGTCTGCGGGGGTGTTCTCCCGCGGGGGCGACACACGAGAGGAGGCAGCCCATGGCGCGAGCATTCGAAGACACGGCGTTGAGAACGCCGGAGCAGACGGCGCCGGTCGTCGCCGACCCAGCCCCGCTGGGGCTGGCGGGGTTCGGCATCACCACGCTGCTGCTGTCGCTCATCAACGCCGGAATTCTTCACAAAAGTGTCGAAGAGGGCGTCATGGCTCTCGCGCTCACCTTCGGCGGCTTGGCTCAGCTGCTTGCCGGCATGTGGGCATTTCGCCGAGGCAACACCTTCGCCGGGACCGCCTTCACCGCGTACGGCGCCTTCTGGTTCAGCTTCTTCCTACTCGTCAACGTATTCATCCCCCAGATGAAGGGAGCGACGCCCACGGACATCAGCACGTTCGTGGCCACGTACCTGCTTGCCTGGGGCATCTTCACCGCCTACATGTTCCTCGCCTCGCTCGCCGGGGCACGCGCCGTGCAGGCCGTGTTCATCCTGCTGGCCATCACCTTCTTCCTGCTGGCGATCGGCGCATACGCTGCCAGCGACACGATCACCAAGGCGGGCGGCTACGTCGGCCTCGCGACCGCAGCCGCAGCGATCTACGCATCCTTCGCCGACGTGACCAACGCCAACTTCAAGAGGCGCGTCCTGCCCACCTGACCGAAAGCCACAACAGACGACGGACCAGCGTCGCGCAAGCGCGCGGAGGAGACCAAGCGCATGGCTCAAACGACTTCGGATTCCACAATCGATGCCCTCCTCAAGGAGGGACGGACGTTCCCGCCAACTGAGGATTTCAGGGCACAGGCGAACGTTCGCGACGACAGCCTCTACCGCGAGGCTGAGGAGGATCCTGAGGCGTTCTGGGCCAAGCAGGCGGAGAAGTACCTGACCTTCTCCCGCAAGTGGGACACCGTCCTCGAATGGGACCTCCCCTTCGCACGCTGGTTCGTCGGTGGCACCATCAACGCCAGTTACCAGTGCCTCGACCGGCACGTCGAGAACGGCCGGGGGGACAAGGTCGCCTACCTGTGGGAGGGCGAGCCCGGCGACACGCGCTCCATCACCTACGCCGAGTTGCTCGACCAAGTCTGCCGCTTCGCGAACGCGCTCAAGGGCCTCGGCGTGAAGCGCGGCGACCGCGTCGGCGTCTACATGGGGATGATCCCGGAGTTGCCGGTGGCGATGCTCGCGTGCGCGCGCATCGGCGCCGCGCACTCCGTGGTGTTCGGCGGTTTCTCGGCCGACGCCGTCGCCGACCGCATGAACGACTCCGGCTCGGTGCTGCTCATCACCCAGGACGAGTCGTGGCGCCGCGGCGCCACCGTACCGCTGAAGCGCAATGTCGACGAGGCGCTCGGCAAGACCGAGACCATCCGCAACGTCGTGGTGGTGCGCAGGACCGGCAACGAGGTTCCGATGCGCGACGGGCGCGACCACTGGTACCACGACCTCATCGCTGACCAGGAGCCGACATGCGAGCCCGAGGCGATGGACTCCGAGGATCTGCTCTACACCCTGTACACCTCGGGAACGACGGCGAAGCCGAAGGGAATCAAACACACCACAGCCGGGTACCTTCTGTACGCGATGTACACGCACGACATCGTCTTCGACATCCATCCCGACACCGTGTTCTGGTGCGCCGCGGACATCGGCTGGGTCACTGGGCACAGCTACATCGTGTACGCACCGCTTGGCAACGGAGCGACGTCGGTGATGTACGAGGGCACCCCGGACTTCCCGGACAAGGACCGCTGGTGGGCGACCATCGAGAAGTACAAGGTCACCGTGCTGTACTGCGCGCCGACGGCCATCCGCACGTTCATGAAGTGGGGCCGCGAGTATCCCGACCGCCACGACCTCAGTTCGCTGCGCGTGCTCGGCACGGTCGGTGAGCCGATCAACCCGGAGGCGTGGATCTGGTATCGCGAGGTCATCGGCGCAGGAGGCATCCCGGTGGTCGACACCTGGTGGCAGACGGAGACGGGCGGCATCATGATCTCCCCGCTCCCCGGCGTGACCACCCTGAAACCCGGATCGGCAACCCGCCCGATTCCGGGCATCGGCGCGTCGGTGGTCGACGAGGAGGGCAACGACGTGCCCCCCGGTGGCGGCGGATACGCGGTGTTGACCCGCCCCTGGCCGGGAATGCTGCGCGGCATCTGGGGTGACGACGAGCGCTACAAGGAGACGTACTGGCAGAAGTACGGCGACCGCTACTTCGCCGGCGACGGGGCGCGCATCGACGAGGACGGCGACTTCTGGTTCATGGGCCGCGTCGACGACGTCATGAACGTCAGCGGCCATCGCATCAGCACCACCGAGGTGGAGTCCGCGCTGGTCGACCACCCGTCCGTCGCGGAAGCGGCGGTCACGGCCAAGAGCGACGAGCAGACAGGCCAGGCCGTCGCCGCCTTCGTGACGGTGCGGTCGGGCGTGGAGGAGTCGACCGAGCTGGCGGCGGAGCTGCGCGACCACGTCGGCAAGCTCATCGGCGCCATCGCCAAGCCGAAGTGGATCACCTTCACACCGGAGCTGCCCAAGACGCGCAGCGGCAAGATCATGCGCCGCCTGCTCCGCGACATCTCGGAGAATCGCAACCTCGGCGATACCACCACGCTCGCCGATACCAACGTGGTCAAGGAGCTGCAGACCCGCGCTGCGGAGGAGGCAGACAAGGAGCAGTAAGGCCTGCGCCGCTACTGGACCTGGTCGATCCGGGTCAGCACCCAGTCGTAGTCACCGCTCATCACGGGCGCCTTGCAGTACGAGCAGACGCCGCTGAGGTCGACGTCGAGCGGGGCACCACAGTTGGGGCAGCGCTGCGCCATGGTGCCGCCGTCGGGACGCGTTGTCGCCTTCGACGAGCGCTCGAAGAGCCAGTCCTCGTACCACTCACGCACAGTGTGGTCGCCGCGCACGATCTTGCGGGTCTTGACATCGACGTCGTAGTCGGCGCACGCCGCGTGCATGCGCAGCTGGATGTGGTCGTGGTTGGCGTCGCTGCCCGCGCTGATGATGGTGGCGCCGGCCAGGGCAAGGTTGTCGAGCATGTTGCGCTGTCCCTTGGACACGTAGTCCTCGATCTGCGAGCGGTGCTGGTCCCACAACGTGTCGGACATGACACGCCGGCTTTCCTCCGGGTTGCAGTCGCTCCACGCCTTCTCGATGATGAAGAACTCCCGCTGCGCAAGGTTGATGAACTGGGTCTCGTCGAACTGCGGATCGTGGGCGCGGATGGCGGCAAGCCCCTGCGCGACCTGGTCGACCTCCGGTGGTCCCTGCCGGCCCACCCCGAAGCCCGAAGGGACTCCCATCGGGCGGCCATCGTCGTACGGGGAGGCCGGCGGCGAGTAGGTCGGGCGTGAGCCGATACCACGCGGCCCGCTGTACGTCATGCGTCGCCAGGCGTTGAAGGCAGATAGCAGTAGGAACACGAAGAAGACGGGCCCACCGCCGAAGAAAAGCAGGGAGAGGAGGCCGAGCGATCCCAGCCCTCCCCCGCCGTAGTAGCCACCGCCGCCGTAGTAACCACCGCCGCCGAAGCCGCCTCCGCCAAGACCGCCTCCGCCGCTGCTGAATCCCTGGCCGCCGCCGGCGCGGGCCAGGACGGCGTGGTGCAGGAGAATCTGCGCGGTGACCACTAGGGCTTCCAACCGTCGCCGGGGGCCGGGGGTGGCGGCAGCGGATAGCCGTCGACGCGCTCGCTGCCACCGTCCGGGCTGCGCTCACCGAGAAGGCGGCTGAACAGTGCCTGGAGAAGGATGGGAATGGCGATCGCGACGATGCCCAGGACGAAGGTCGGTGAGTTGGGCAGGTCGCGCTCGTTGCTGAGGCCGTTGTAGCAGAAGAGCGCTTCGACAAAGGAGATGGCGATGATGACCGCCATCCCGACGATGAGCACCACCTCCTGGTTGCGGTCGTGGAGCAGCCCAGACGTGGGGAATCGCTGCTTTGCGACGCGGTAGATCTTTGTCGCCGTCCAGGAGTTGAGCATCAGCCCGCTCACGAAGGCGAGCACGCTGATGCCGAGACGGAACTCGGCGAGGTGGTGGACGATGAACGCAGCGATGTTGACGACGATCAGGCCCACCGGTGTGAGCGCCCCGATCGCGGGGATCGTCCAGCGCCGCAGCCCCGCCGCGAGGCCGCGGCGACGCGGGACGTCGAGCTCCCTGCGGCGGGTGCGTGCGGACATGGCCTAAGAGTAGGCGGAGCAGGCGCTGAGGGGGCATGGCGAGCGCCGGCTGCCGCCGCTTGATCGCCCAGCGCTCGGGCTGGTCGGCGACGCCCTCGAGACCGCCGGAGGCGGTGGCGCGGGCGCACGCGTGCGCTGGCCAGGCCCGAGTACGGCGCCGGACCGACCTGCTGTCCGTTTGCCGCGCCGGCGCGCGCGGTACCATACCTCTGCACAAGCGCGTTCCCCTGAACGCAAGCGCCTCGTGGGGGCGTACGGTTTCGACGGGGTCGTGGTTTGCGCGATGGCGAGTCGAGCCCCGGGCTCGTAAAACCGGGACAAACATAAGTGCGGATAATGCACAGCCCCTTGCGCTCGCTGCGTAAGTAAGGCAAACGATCAGGCTGCGGCCTGACGTCGACCGGTCATTCGGCTGCGGTGACCGGAGCCGACGCTAATACCAGCGGTCTCGCCCCCCGGTGGCGTCACGGCGGCGGGGGGGACGTACACCGTGACTGGCCGGCACGGAGCCTGTCCCAGGGCGCCGCATCGGTGAGATAAAAGCCGGGACTACACTCGTAGAGGTTGCGCTTGACACGGCTTCGGACCCGGGTTCGATTCCCGGCGCCTCCACCACCCGTGCCGAGCCAGGGCTGAAGCGGCCTCGCGCCTCGACGGCCTGCTCAGGTCCCGCTGTCGCGGCTGACGGTCAGCACGACGTTCCCCGTCTTCTGCCCCGTTTCGACGTACCTGGTGGCCTCGACCACCTGCTCCAGCGGATAGGTCCGATCGATGATCGCCCGGTATTTCCCCGCCTCGATGAGCTCTTTGAGGAACACGACGTCCTTCTTCACGTATCGAGGAGGTATCGGGAACACCACTCTCTTGCCTCCGATCCGCGTCAACAAGGCCAGTGGCAGGTTCTGGAACCCGTCGGTCGCAAGGTAGAAACCGGCACGCTTCAGCGACCCTCGACAGCGCCTGAAGGTTAGCTTGCCGACCGCGTCGAAGATGACGTCGTATCTCACGCCGTTCTTCGTGAAGTCTTCCCGCGTGTAGTCCAGGACCTCGTCCGCTCCGAGCGACCTCATGAGTTCGAAGTTCTTGGTTTGGCACACCGCGGTGACGTGGGCCTCGAAGGACTTGGCCAGCTGCAGGCCTGCACTGCCGATGGATCCCGCTGCGCCGTAGATGAGGATCTTCTGCCCCTTGCGGAGCTTTGTCGGTCTGAGGCAGCCCAGCGCCAGGATCGCCCCGTCGCAGATCGCCGCCGCCTCTTCGAAGGTCATGCCGGCCGGCTTGTGCGCCAGCGTGGCGCTCTCCCGCATGCAGATGAACTCCGCGTGCGCACCGAACTTCCACGGCTTGATGCCGAAGACGTGGTCGCCGACCTCGAACTCGGCGACGGCTGCTCCGGCTGACTCGACATCTCCGGCGAACTCGGTGCCAAGGATCTTCCGCTTCGGTCGGAGGAGACCTGTCACGAAGCGGGAGACGAATATGTCGGCGCTGCGAAGCCCGGTATCCGTTCGGTTGACCGTCGTCGCGTGGATCCTGACGAGGACTTCGTCGTCCTTGGGGACGGGCCGCTCGACCTCTTCGAGTCGCAGGACTTCCGGCGGCCCGTACCTGTCCTGGACAACTGCCCTCATGTGGCTCCCTTTACGGCCGTGCGCCGGCGCACCTCCGCGAGGACCTCGGCGGCGTGGTGGGCTGCGTTGACATGCGGCCAGACGTGAGCGATGCGGCCGTCGGGTCCAACCAGGAACGACACCCGTTGCACGACGGGCAGAACACCGAGCATCCTGCCCGCGCCGTACGCCTTGCGGATCTTGTTGTCGCTGTCAGCGGCGAGCGCGAAGTCGAGGCCGTACTTCTCTGCAAATCGCACGTGCGACGCCCAGCTGTCGGTGCTGACGCCGATGACATCAGCACCAGTCTCAGTGAGCGCTGCAAGATTGTCGTTCATGGAACGGGCCTCGGCTGTGCAGCCAGGAGTGGCGTCCTTCGGATAGAAGTACACGAGCACGTAGCGCCCGCGCAGCGACGTCAGCTCCAGCTGGCTGCCGTCGCGGCGGCGCGCGACGACGTTGGGAGCCTGGTCACCGACTTCGAGTAGAGCCACGTGCGTTCCTCCTCAGGTCGCGCCAGCGTACGTGGTGAACCCACGCCAGCAGCCTGCCGGCTTCGAATCGGCTCGGTCAGCCGGGAAGTCGCGGCTTCAGCAGGTGTTGGAGAGCCGCGTCGTCGGCACTGAAGTCCGAGTCCTCCGGCTGCGGCGGATGCCGAAGATGCCAGCCCACCGACGATCGAAGCGCCGTCATGGGGTCGCTGTCGCTGTAGCCGAGTCGCGACCGCGCCTTGGCCGTCGACACCAGCACGTGCTGGCTGAGCCGCCCCGACGTGAGCGACATGTCCTCCGGGAGCGCGTCGTCCGCCACCTCGACGAGCTCGGCGTCCGACTGAGCGGCCTCGACGATGCGCTCCCCCCAGAGCCGGATCGACCATGACCGTTCCTCGCCCAGGTTGAACACCTCGCCTCCTTGGTCGGGATGCTCGGTCGCGAGGCGCACGCCGCGGGCGATATCGCGCACCCATCCGCGCGTCCACAGGAATCCACCAGCGCCGATGGGGATGCTGCGGCGTCGAGCGCGCACGCGGCGCAGGATGAACTCCTCGCGACGTTGGTTGTCGTGCTCCCCGTACGTCGCCGGGAGGCGCAGCACCAAGGCTCCGCGCGCCAGATACGCGTCCTCGACGTCGCGCTTCGAGTAGAACTCATGATCGGGCGACTGACCACGGTAGGGGAAGCGGTCCTCGCGCTTCGGCGAGGTCTCGTCGATCGGGACGGCGTCGGTGTCGCGTGCCGCGTTGAGAGACGCGAAAGCACGGTACACGTCCTGGCTCGAGAGGACGACCGCGTGAGCGCTCTGCGGGATCACCGCGAGGGCGGCGTCGGCGTCGTCCCGCGACATGGCCAGGCAGTCGATCACCGCGTCGGGCTCGGTGCCGTCGAAGGCGTGTGCGTTCTCCGCCCACTCGGCGCGCGCGAGATGGAGATGCGCCACCACCGGGAGATCGGAAGGCTCGCGCTCGCCGCGGTGCACCACGGTCACCTGATGGCCCGCGCCGACCAGGTCTTCGACGATGGCGCGTCCGATGAACCGTGTCCCGCCGAGCACTGTCACTCTCATCTCGGTCCTCCACCACCGTTCAGCGACGCGGTCGGTGCCGATGGTACGTGGCGTCGACGCGCCGGTTCTGCGCGCATACTCGGGACGTGCACGATCCCGGCATTGCGATGACTCCCGCTGACGGCATCGCTGCGACGCTGAGCGGGTCCGAACCACCGTGGATACGCAACTTCCGCGATGCCTCGCACGAGGGGCGCCGTCTGTTCTCCGAGATCCTCGGCACCTTCCTCCTGGTGCTCGTCGCCGTGGGCGCCGGTGTTGCTGGCGCTGTTGGGGGTGTGCCCATCTCGCGTACGGCGGCTGTCACGGCTCCTGCGCTGATGGTCATGGTGGTGATCCTGTTCATGGGCAAGGTCGGGGGAGCCCACCTCAACCCCGTCGTCAGCGTCGCCTTCGCGCTGCGCAAGGAGTTTCCCTGGCGCCGCGTGCCCGGCTACGTGATCAGCCAGGTCGTCGGCGGCGTGCTCGCCTGCCTCTTCCTGTGGGCGGTGCTCGGCCGGCCCGGCGATTTCGGGGCCACGGTGCCTGCCCCGTCGGTGGGCGACGTGCAGGCCATGCTCATCGAGGCCGCGCTCACCATGGGCCTGGTCAGCACCATCCTGGGAACAGCCTCGAGCGCGCAGAACGTCGGCGCGCTGTCGGCGCTCGCGGTCGGCGGCTACATCGCCCTCGCGGGGCTGTGGGCCAGTCCGGTCAGCGGTGCGTCGATGAACCCGGTGAGGTCGTTCGCTCCCGACCTCGTCCGCGGCGACCTCGGCCATATCTGGGTGTACCTGGCCGGGCCGCTGGCCGGTACCCTGGTGGCGGTCGGCTTCGCCATCATCCTTCGCGGCCGGGGCGGCGATGCGGCAGCGACGATCGCGGCACAGGGGGACAGTTCGGCATGAGCGGCAAGGAACGCTGGGCGGAGGAACCGGCGCCGCATGACTACCCAGCCGCCGCCGACTACCTCAGCCTGCTCATCGGCGACGCGCGGGCCCGTGCCATCGTCCGGCAGCTCCGCAACGCCCCCATCACACGACGAAAAGCCAAGGACCTGATGAGAGCGAGCCATCTTGGCCTTCTACCGGCCGAGGACGCAGAGGTGGCAGCAGACCTGAAGCAGGTGAAAAAGGGAGAGCGGCTGTCCCCGGTTCTGCTGGTGCGCGGACGCCTCGACACCGACGTGCCGTTGACGGTGGCCGACGGGTATCACCGCATCTGCGCGAGCTACCACCTCGACGAGGACGCCGAGATACCGTGCCGGATCGCGGACCTGCCCGCCGCCGCACCGCGCCGGTGAGCGCCTGAGGCTCACTGCTCGAAGCGGTCCTCGATCTCCCAAGCGTGGTCGAGCACATGCCAGGCGATCCGCCTCGCTGCGTATCGCGGTAGCCATCCGCGATCGACGAACGGAAGGCCCTGGCGGGCGGATTCGAGCGCGGCCACGATCTCATCGCGGGCGGCGGCGACGGCGAGCACGTCCCCGAGGCCGGGTTGGCGGCTGCGGATCCCGAGCTTGCGCGCGTACGCGTTCTCCGCGGCGAGGACGTGCTCGACCATGGCGTCGCGGTCGCGCCCGCCGCCACGCGGTCCCTGGCGCAGTGACGTCGGCGCTGCGGCCACGACACCGTCGAACACCGCCCATGAGGCCGCGACCAGCGCGGCCATGCGCCGAGCCTCGGCCGCCGTCAGCGGGCGCCGCTCGGCCTTGGCGGCCACCGCCGGCGCACCGAAGTCCGTGGTCGCCGTCCCCGGGACGCGATCGACGACTGCGAGCTCGCCACCGGCGGGGAACGCGATGCGTCCAGCACGGGCGACGGTCGCGTAGCGTGAGCGGTACGCGGCTAGCGCGGCCAGCGCGGCGTCCTCGTCGCGCCCCGCCCGGCACCATCCCGGCCAGTCGAGGGCGCTGGCGAAGGCACGCTTCGCGGTGGCCTCGACACACACATCGGCGCGCTTCAGGCGCGCAGTCCGCGCGGTCACGGACAGAGCATCGCACAGCCTCTTCGCGGCCCGGCGCTGTGGAGGCAGCGCCAATGCAATAGGCTTGGGCGACCATGGCACGCAACCGACAGTCCCCAAGCGGCGCCGACCCCGGCGTCGCCACAGCCCTCGACCGCGTTCTCATCGCCGGCGCCTACCGTGGTGGCTCGCGGCGTGAGCAGACGGAGCTCGAGCTCGACGAGCTCGAGGAGCTCGCGCGAACCCTTCGCACCGCCATCGTCGAGCGCGCAGCGGTGCCGCTTCCCGAGATCCACCCCGGCACGTTCTTCGGCTCGGGAACCGTCGATGCACTCGGGGCCAGGATCGAGGAGCTCGGCGGTCCTGCCGTGCTGGTCAACGATCAGCTCTCCCCCCGCCAGCAGCGCAACCTCCAGGAGCGCTGGGGTGTACCGGTGCTCGACCGCACCGAGGTGATCCTTTCCATCTTCGCGCGCCGCGCCCGCACCGCCGAGGGCCGGGTGCAGGTGGAGATGGCTCAGCTCGAGCACCAGCTGCCGCGGCTCGCCGGCGGGTGGGCCCACCTCGAACGCCAGCGCGGCCGCGTCGGCGCCGGCGGCATGCGCGGCGGCATGGGTGAGAAACAGATCGAGGTTGACCGCCGTCTCATCAACCAGAAGCTGCGCAGGCTCCGTCAGCGGCTCAAGGAGATCCAGCGGCAGCGCACCACCCGACGCACCGCGCGCACCGCGGTCCCGCTGGCGTCGTGCGCGCTCGTCGGCTACACCAACGCGGGCAAGTCGACCCTGCTCAACCGGCTGACCAACTCCAACGTTCTTGCCGATGACCTGCTCTTCGCCACGCTCGACCCGACGTCGCGGCTGCTCAACGTGGCGAGTGGTCGCCGCATCATCGTCACCGACACCGTCGGCTTCATACAGTCCCTTCCGCACGAGCTGGTGGAGGCGTTCGCGGCCACCCTCGAGGAGGTTCGGGAGGCGCACATGCTGACCATCGTCGTCGACGCCTTCCATCCCGATGCCGAGGCGCAGCTGGAGACCGTACTCGCCACCCTCGACGACATGGGCTGCGACCAGCCCGCGGTCCTCGCCGTCAACAAGGTCGACCGTCTCGACCACGCCGACGCAGCCGAGGTCGCATGCCGCCTCGGTCAGATCGCCGGCCTCTCGCCTGTGCTCATCTCCGCCGCGAAGGGCACGGGCATGCGCGAGCTCCGCAGCGCCATCGACGAGCTCGCCGCCGAGGCGGTGCCCGACACCCGCGCCAACCGCCCGATCATCGCGGCGGGCAGTTTCGACGGTGCTGCACCGGGACTTGAGGACGCGGTGCTCGACGAGACGCGACGGGCGGCGTCCTGAGCCCAGCGCTCGGACAGCGTCTCACCCGCGCGGCCCCGGCGCTCGTCGCGCGTGCGTAACGGTCGCGCACACCGGGGGGCGCCGGGGACGCGAGCGCCGACACTAGCTGGCGTGTCTGTGATCACCCGACGGTGGCCGGCCCCGCATGCCGGCCGCTCGGCCCGCGACTGGCGTCAGATCCTCACTCTGGTGATCACCGCGGGCGCGATCGCCTCGTCCCTCAGCGCGGTCTACCAGTTCATCGTCCTCCCACTCAGCGGTGCGTTCACCGGCCCGTTCGAGGACTTCTCCGCGTATGCGCAGGCGGCGCACGCCGTTGCCGCCGGCACCAGCCCCTACGCGAGCTTCGATCCCAGCACCATCGTCATGTCGGGGTTCGATTACCCGCCCTTCGCGGCCGTGGTGCTCCGTCCGCTCGCAGCCCTCCCTGCGCACTGGGAGCAGATCGTCTGGTTGTGGGTCGCGCTTGCGGCGCTCGTTGGTGGCGCAGTGATCACGGCGCGTGCGCTGCTTCCCGTCGAGTGGCCGCGCGCGCGCATCGGAGTCCTCGGCGCCCTCACCTTTCCGCCGGCGACGTACAACCTCTGGCACGGGCAGATGAACACGGTCATCTTCCTGCTGCTGGCGCTGGCCGTCTCCGACTACCTGGGGGGCCACCGCACCCGCTGCGGCGCCATCCTCGGGATCGCGGCGGGTATCAAGCTCGCGCCGATCGTGCTCCTGTTCGTACTCGCCCGGCGCGGTTGGTGGCGCGGCGTCTTCGCCGGGATTGCCGCCGGCGCCGCCACGCTCGCCGCAGGGCTCCTCGCGCTGGGCTGGCCCGTGACCCGCCAGTACCTCACCTCGGTCCTGCCGGTGCTCAACCGCGACAACGGATGGATCTACAACCAGACCTGGAACGGCGTGGTCAACCGGCTGGCGCGGCACTCGGTCCTCGTGGTCGGCGGGCCATCACCGTGGCCGCATGTGGTGGCCACCGCGCTGTCGGTGGCGACGCTCGGCGTACTGTTGGTGGCGGTGAGACGCGGGCAGCGCACCCGCGCAGAGCGCGGCGCCGAGTTCGCGTGCGGAGTGATCGTCATGCTCGTGATCGGCACCGTCACGTGGTACCCGGTCTACGTGCATGTTCTCATCGCACTCGCCGCTGCGGCCAGCCTAGCGTATGAGCGCGGTGTGCACGGCCGCGTACTCGCCGGCTGGACCGGCGCGGCGCTGGTGGGCGTCGGGGCAGTCGCCAGCGCGACCATCGCTGCGCTCACCATCCAGAGCATCGGCGCGATCTCGGCAGGGCCGTTGTGGTGGCTGTTCCTCCAGGCCTGCTCGCTGCCCGCCCTGCTCGCCGTCGGTCTCCTCGTCGCGATGATCAGGGTGCTGCGCGCCAGCCCCGCGCCGGGCGCCGCGCTCAGAGTCGCTGCACGCGCGCCGTGATCCTTTCGGCGTCGCGACGCGCGTCGCGCGCGGCGATGTCCTGGCGCTTGTCCCAGAGTTTCTTGCCGCGGCCCAGCCCGAACTCCAGCTTGATGCGATTGCCCTTGAGGTAGATGCGCAGCGGGATCAGAGTCAGCCCCTGCTGCGCAACCTTGGAACCGAGGTACTCGATCTCGCGACGGTGCAACAGCAGGCGGCGCCGCCGCTGAGGCTCGTGGTTGCGGCGGTTGCCCTGCGAGTACTCAGCGACGTTGACGCCCAGCAGCCATGCCTCGCCGTTCTCGATGCGCACATAGCCCTCGCGCAGTTGGGTTCGACCGTCGCGCAGCGCCTTCACCTCCGTCCCGGTCAGCTCGATCCCCGCCTCGAACGTCTCGAGGATGGCGTATTCGTGCGACGCCTTCCGGTTGCGGGCAAGGGTGGGATCGGTGGACCGGGTTGTGCCCTTCGCCATCGCGCTACCTGTCCGGCCGGCGGCCGCGCAGGTAGGCGGCAGCGCTCATCGGACGGCCGCCGCGCGGCTGCACGTAGTCGACCCGGTACACGCCATGGAGCGTGGCGACGTCGACGGACTCACCATTCGTGCCCACGAAATCGCCCGGCGCCGACGGGGCCGCCGACGGCATGACTATCGGCCGGCCCGCGAGAAGGCGCACCTCGCTGCCACCAAGCGGCGCGGTGGTGCCGGGCCACGGCTGCAGCGCGCGTACCCGGCGATCGACGTCAACGGCGGTGGACGCCGCCCACTGCACCGCACCGTGGCCTCGGGTCAGCCGCGGGGCATTGGTCGCGCGCGCCTCGTCCTGGGCTCGTGCCACGCTTGTGCCCGCGCCGATCCTCTCGAGCACCTCGAGCAGCAGGCGCGCCCCGTGCACTGCGAGCCGCTGTGAGAGCAGCGGGGTGGTGTCGGTCGGCGCCACCGGGACCTCGTGCGCCGCGTACACCGGGCCGGTGTCGAGGCCCGCGTCCATGCGCATGATCGAGACGCCGGTGACCTCATCGCCGGCCAGGATGGCGGCCGCAACGGGGGCCGCGCCCCGCCAGCGGGGCAGCACCGACCCGTGCACGTTGACACCGCCCCACATCGGATCCTCGAGGAGCACGGCCGGGATGATCTGGCCGTAAGCGGCAACAACGAGCACCTCGGAGCGCAGCGCCATGATCTGCCCGATGCTCTCCGCCGCGCGGATGCGTTCCGGCCGCAGCACGGGTAGACCCAACTCGGTGGCGACGTCGGCGACCGGACGCGGCGCGGGTCGGCCACGCGAGCCGGGGCGGTCGGGCTGGGTGACGACCGCGAGCACGTCGTGGGCGTCTGCCACGGCGCGCAGCGAGGGCAGGGCGAAGTCGGCGGTCCCGCAGAACACGATGCGCATCACAGTGCTGGCCAGCGCCCGTGATCAGCCGACGAGCTCGCCCTCGAGCGCCTCGGCCGCGTTCTCGTCGGCGGGATCCCAGCGCCGCAGTGTGCCCTCGATGACCTTGGAGGTGAAAAGGATGCCGTCGAGGTGGTCGATCTCGTGCTCGATCGCCCGAGCCAGCAGTCCGTCGCCCTTTACGCGGATCTCCTTGCCGTGGCGGTTGAGGCCCCTGGCGACCACACGCTCGCAGCGCTTCACCTCGCCGATCAGGCCGGGAAGGGAGAGGCATCCCTCGAGGCCGGTCTGCTCGCCCTCGCACCGCACCATCTCGGGGTTGGCGAGCTGATAGACCTGGTTGTCGACCTTGAGCACGATGACGCGCAGCGGTACGCCGACCTGCGGTGCGGCCAGGCCCGCGCCATGGGCGTCGACCATGGTCTCGACCATGTCGTCCATGAGCTTGCGAATGCTGTCGTCGACACGCGGAACCCGTGTCGCCCTGGTGACAAGGACGGGGTCCTCGTCAGAGGCGAGAACGATGGGGAGCAGCGCCACGGGTCACCTCACGTTCCTGGGTCGACATCGATGCTCCAGCCACGCCCTCGGGGCAGGAGCGGGAATGCCC
>CATPAP010000205.1 GCA_955651875.1 Candidatus Dormiibacterota bacterium | reverse complement strand
GGCACTCGCGCGCGAGCGCGGCCGCCGAGCGCAGCTCAGCGGAGGATGATGAAGCTGACGTTCTCGCGGTACTGCTCCAGCGTGCGCGCGTCCATGTACGACATCGAGCTGCGCAGCCCTGCGAGATAGCGTCGCACAACGTCGTCGACGCCGCCCTTGTAGGGCACGAGCGTCTCCGTTCCCTCGACGTACCCGGGGTCCTCCGCCCCCGCCTGCTGCTGAACAGAGAACGAGGCCGCGCCGCGCATGATCTTCACCTTCTTGCCGTCGACGACGATGACCCGACCGGGTGCTTCGCGAGTGCCAGCAAGGGCTGACCCTACCATGACGAGGTCGGCGCCGAGCGCCAGCAGCTTGCACATGTCGGCGGGGTTGCGAACACCGCTGTCGCCGATGATCAGCGCCCGGCGGCGCACCTGGGCCGCCTCGGCGACAGCGTGCGGGGTCGGTGAGTACACCCCGGTCTCGGTGCGGGTCTCGCAGACGCTGCCGCCGGCAATGCCCACCCGGATGGCGTCGGCGCCGCGGTCCTCCAGCCACCGGAACGCCTCAGCCGTGGCCACGTTGCCGGCGATTGTGAAGACGTCCTCGGCCTGGGCGTGGACCCACTCAACCGCCGCGCCCACCTGCTCGTGCGCCCCGTTGGCGGTGTCGAGGCAGACGATTCGACAACCCGCTCCGTAGAGCGCGGCGAAGCGGTCGCGGTAGTCACCGGTGACGCCGATGGCGGCCGCGACGGCGGCTGGTGACCCGTCGTGGGAATCGCGGAACGCGGCGACCTGCGCCGTCAGCGGCTGGAAGCGGTGCAGGACACCGAGGGCACCGTCGCGAGCCAGCGCGCGACACATCTCCGACCCGCACACGTCGGGCATCGGCGCACCCACCAGCGGGAGCGTGAGCAGCAGCGGGCCGACGCGCACCTCCGGTGCTGCGTCCGCACGGTGGGTCAGGCTGGAGACGACGCGCGGCACCAGCGAGAGGTGATCGTAGTCAAAGGCCACGGGCAGATCGCCGAGCGAGTCGGCGTGGGCGCGCAGCAGCGGACCAGCGGTCATCTCGGCATGGTACTTGCCCGGTCGCCGGCGATCTTCAGCCCGGCGGCTGTGGCGCCACCGGCGCAGTGAACGCAGGGGCGTCACGGATCACCGAGCGCACCGCCTGCGCAGCGCCAAGCAGGGCGGCCGATTCGGCCGGCACCACGATGGTGGTGTTGTCGCTGTCGGCGAACTTGGATAGGGTGTCGAGCTGGAGGATGGCGACGAGAGTCGGGTCGGGCGCGGCCGCCTTGATCGCCGCGTACACCGTCGAGATCGCCTGGCCACGGCCCTCGGCCTCGAGGATGAGCGCCTGCCGCTGGCCCTCGGCCCGCAGGATCTGCGCCTGCCTCTCCCCCTCTGCGTTCTTGATGGCGGCCTGCCGGTTGCCGTCAGCGATGTTCACCGCCGACATCTGCTGGCCTTCCGACTGCAGGATGCGTGCCCGCTTCTCCTGGTCGGCCTGCTTCTGCAGGGCCATCGCCGTGAGGATCTGGGTCGGCGGGGTGATGTCGACGATCTCGATGCGGCTGATGCGGATGCCCCACTTGTCGGTGACCTGCTCCATCTGCTCCTGCATGCTCGCGTTGATCCGCTCGCGCTGTGACAGCGCCTGGTCGAGCGTGACGTTGCCGAATGCGTTGCGCAGCGTGGTACGCGCCTGCTGATCGATGGCGACGAAGTAGTTGGAGACGGCGAACAGCGCGGCCTGCGCGTCGACGACCTGGCTGAAGATGGTGGCGTTGACCGCGACCGCAACGTTGTCGGCGGTGATCACCTCCTGGCGGTCACCGGTGCGCGGAGTCTCGCGCATGTCGACACGCACCAGCCGGTCGATGAACGGGATGATGATGGCGACGCCAGGAGGCCGCACCGGCGCAACGTAGCGTCCGAATCTCTGGACGACGCCGACAAAGCCCTGCTGCACGACGTTGATCGACTGCGCCAGCGTGATGATGATCAGCAGCGCGGCCACAGCGATGACCACGAAGGCAACGATGGTTCCGGTGTTAGCCACGGCCTCTCCCCTCTGCGATGGTGACGATCCGCGATGACCTGCCTGTTGTCGGGTTGAGCGGTGGCGCCGCAGAGCTCATGATGTGGGGCGGACCAGCAGCGTGGTTCCGCGCACCGCGACCACGACGACGGGCAACTGGGCGGGCAGCGGCTCGAGGGCGTCGGTCACCGCCAGCCAGTGCTCACCGGCGAAGAGCGCGTGTCCGGGATGGTGCTCGTCGCCCACGGTGTCGACGGTCATGGCCGGCTGGCCCACCAGACCGTCGGCGCTGGCCTGGATGCCGCGAAACTTGGCGACGGGCACGGATCGATCGAAGCGGGCGCGCAGCCAGGGACGCACCAGCGACAGGCCACCGACGGTCAGCAGCGCGAAGAGCACGCCCTGGAACCACAGCGAACCGCCGACGAGGGCAGTGATGGCAGCCGCGACGGCGCCCACCGCCACGAAGAGCGCATAGAAGGCCCCGGTGTGCACCTCCAGGGCGATGAAAGCGACGGTCACGGCCAGCCAGAGGACGAACATCGAACTCAGTGTACGGCCGCCCGAGCCGCCACGGCGGCTCGGTTGGCGACGTGGACCCGCGCCGAGGCCGTCAGCGCGGCTCGAGGTTCTGCAGCCTCACCCCCCCCCGCGCCACCTCCTTGCCGTCGCTGGCGCGGGAGATGATCACCTCCCAGAGCTGCTGGGTGCGACCTTGATGGATGGCGCGCGCCTCGACGTCGAGACGTCCCGAGCTGGTTGGGCGGATGAAGTCGGTCGAGTTCGATACCCCGACGGCGGTCTGACCGCTGTCGCGCACCGCCAGCCAGGCCCCGATCGACGCGAAGGTCTCGACCACCGAGCAGAGAACGCCGCCATGAACGAGCCCGAACGGCTGGTGGTGCTGCGGACCCACCTCGAACCAGCCCGTCATCCGCGTCGGCCCGGCCTCGTCGAAGTGGCAGCCGAGCAAGCGTAGGAAGTCGCTGGTGGCGAGCATGTCGCGCTCGGCCTCGAAGGCGTCACCGGTGGTGTGCTCGGAGGTCACCCCGCGAGCCTACCGTGCCCCGCGGCCGGGGCGACGGAATTGCCTACGCCTGCTTGATGACGGGCAGCTCGGGATACGAGGCGCCGAGGACAGACTGCGGGTCGCCCTGCAGCCAGTCGCGGATCAGGGTCTGGTAGACGCTGCGGAAATCGACGGTGTACTTGAGGTTGCCACCGTCGATGGTGCTCGTCAGTGACGGCTGTTCCCCGTACAGGCCGCCTTTGACCGGCTTGCCGATGATGAACAGCGGCGCCGCGGCGCCGTGGTCGGTGCCCTGGCTGCCGTTCTCAGCGATGCGCCGGCCGAACTCCGACCAGGTCATCAGCACGACACGATCGGCCTGGCCGTGCGCGGCGATGTCCTGCATGAAGGCGCTCAGCGCGGCGTCGAGCTCGCTGAGCAGCGCCGACTGCCTCGCCGACTCCGCCTGGTGGGTGTCGAATCCGCCGAGCACCACGTGGCAGATCTTCACGGACGGCTCGGTGACGATCATCTGCGCGGTGAGCTGCATCGCGGAGCCGAGGGTGTTGGCCGCCGGCGCCGTGCCGGCGACGGTGTACTGGGCAGCGGGCTTGTACGTCGTCGCTCCCAGGGAGAGCGTCTTCATCCCGTACTCGGCCGTGCTCAGCGCCTGGTCGAAGAGGGTTCCATAGATCCCCGGCGTGCTGCGGTACAGCGCAGGTGCGGTCGCCTGGCGACCCCCACCTCCGCGCACGGTGTAGGCGTCGATGGACTGGATGACGCTGACGATCGCGTTCGAGGCGCGCAGCTCGGGCGGGGTGCTCACCTCACCCAGCGCGCAGCCGGCGAGGGGATGGCCCTGGGAATCGAGCTGACTGCCGAGCATCTGGCCGAGCCAGCCGTCCGTCTGGGCGCGCTTGGGGTCGGCGTACTCCCACACATAGAGGTTCTCGAAGTGCGAGTAGGTGGGGTTGTCGTAGCCGACGCCCTGCACGATCGCCACCGAGCCGCCGTCGTACAGCGACTTGAGATTCTTCAGCGCGGGGTTGAGTCCAACGTTGCTGTCGATGTGCAGCACGGTCTCCGGTCGGACGCCCACCGTGGGCCGTGCCGTCGCGTACGCCGGGTCGGCGTACGGGACGACCGTGTTGAGGCCGTCGTTGCCGCCGGCCAGCTGAACCACGACGAGCACGCGATCGTTGTGGATGCCGTCGACCCCCGCGGCGAAGACGCCCTTGGCGAGGATCGGCGGGACGATCACCCCGCTGGCGACGCCGACCAGGCCGGAGGAGAGAAAGTCGCGGCGGGAGACGGTCATCGTGGGTTCCTCATTTCAGTTGGAATTCAGGGCTGGCGAGCAGCGCGAACCAGCGGTCCGCATCGTTGCCGGCGGCTTTGAAAGCCGCGGCAGTGTCGCGCCCGAGCACGCCGTCGAGCTGGGTGCCCACCCCCGTTTTCGGGTCCGGGAGCGCTGCCGTCTGGGTGATGGCAGTGGTCGCGAAGTTGATGCGAGCCAGCATCGACGTCGAGTTCACCCAGCCGGCGTTCGACGGCCAGCCAGCGACGTTGGGTGGGTCGTACAGCACCTGGTCCATCCCCGCCGCCGCCTTGGCCGCCGCGACAGCGAGCTGCGGACGGTTGAGGGCGCGGGTGCTCGCCACCATGTAGTCCGTGGGTGAGCGCATCAGCGAGCGGTAGTTGGCCGGCGACGTGAACACACGGCTGCGAAAGATGGCGCGCATGAGGGTGCGAAGGTCGTACCTGCTGTTGCGAAACTGACTGGCCACGTCGTTGACGTCGGCATCCGACGGGTTCGGCGTTGCAAAGAAGGTCATCGCACGCCGCGTCACGAACGGTGCGCATGCCGACTGCGCGAGCAGGATGTCGATGACGTCGTCGGCCCCGAGGTTGCCCGTCTTGCCGAGGAGGGTTTTGCCGCCCGAGTCGTGGAGGCGCGCGACGACGGTACCGCGGAACCTTGCTCCGGACGCGACCAGAGCGTTGATCTGGTCGGCGTAGCTTTGAGGATTGCTCTTGTCGTACCTGGGCGCCGGAATCCGCGAGCCTCCAGAGTCGAAGAGGCCGATGCGCAGGCCGCTGAGCGCCCTCGCGCCCTCACGAACGTCGCTCTCAGAGTAGTTGCCCGGGCCGAGCGTGAACAGCTCCATCAGCTCGCGCGCGTAGTTCTCGTTGGGGGCTGCGGCGGTGCCGGCGTCGAGGTTCAGGTACCGCATCATCAGGGGGTCGTGGGTGACGCTCGACAGCAGGCTGCGCAGATCGGTGAGGGCAGCGCTGCGGTACAGGTTGTTCTGCTGGAAGACAAAGGGCAGCCGCGCCGCTTTGCGATAGTCGCTGGTGAGCACGCCGTGCCAGAACAGCGTCATCCGCTCGGGGAACTGCGCGTGCGTGGTGGCCATGTGCGCATACCAGGCGCGCACCACCAGGTTGTGGTTGGTGGCGTCTGCGGGGACGGCCAGCGGGTCCGGCTGCTGGGTCACCAGCTTGTCAACCAGGTCGTCGTACGAGATCGACGCGGCCTCGTCGAGGTCGGCCTTCGTGTAGCCGAAGCCGGCTCGTCGCAGGAGGTGGGCGGCCATCGCACGCTGATCACCAAGTGGGCTCGGCCATCCCCCGGCGCTCACCGCGGCCGCCTTCGGCCGGGAGCCGGTCTCGTCGAGCCCGTAGTGGAGGGCGACCGCCCCCAGCGCGCCGCCCGCGGCGACGCCGATGGCCTGGCGGCGGCTGAGGCGGATCCCAGTCAGCTTCATCTCGACGCCCAAGTCTGGGAGACCTTCCTTAGAGGACGTGGAAAGAGGAGGCTTCCTGACAACCTTCTCAGGCGGCTCTCATCCGAACCGCGGAGCACGCTGCGGACTTGCTCTCTATGCTCGGCTGGTGAGCCCCGTCCCCACACGTTTCGACTACGACGAGCCCGCCCGCGCCCTGCTCGTCGAGTGGGAGGACAGGGCGATCCATCGCATTCCATTCGACGTGCTCCGCCGCGCCTGCCCCTGTGCCGCCTGCCACGGGGAGATGGGCAGCGCCGGCCGCTTCGCCGTTCGACCCCATCTCGAACCTGGTGAGGACGACCTCGCGGACATTTCGCTCGTCGGCTCCTACGGCCTCAACGTGGTGTGGGCTGACGGGCATAACACGGGTATCTACACATACGAGCGATTGCGTGAACTCGGCGAGAGGGTGGATGCCCCACCCGGAACCGCGGGGGTACAGTGATCCCATGTCGATCACCACGACATCCGTCCTCTTGAGCGCTCGCGATGCCGGCGTTCTGACACTGACTCTCAACCGACCCGAGGTGCTCAACGGCCTCACCGACGAGGTTCTCGACGCCGTCGCCGAAGGTTGTCGCGATGCCGCTAAGGACGACAGCGTCCGTGTCGTGGTCATTACCGGCGCAGGTCGCGGGTTCTGCTCCGGCCAAGACCTGCGTGGTGGGATCACGTCCGGTGACGCTGACATCCGTGGCCACCTTCGCGACCACTACGTGCCGATGATCAAAGCCATCCGGGAGCTCGAGAAGCCCGTCGTCGCCTCGGTCAATGGTGTGGCGGCCGGTGCCGGGATGTCCCTCGCGCTCGCCGCGGACTTCCGCATCGCCGGCGAATCCGCGACCTTCATCCAGGCGTTCGTGCGAATCGGCCTGGTTCCCGACGCGGGAAGCAGCTACTTCCTGCCGCGACTCGTGGGTACCGCCAGGGCGCTCGAGCTTGCCATGCTGGGAGAGACGGTGGATTCCGCCGAGGCCCTGCGCCTCGGGCTGGTCCACCGGGTCGTGGACGACGCCCACCTCGCCCACGCCACCGCCGATTTCGCCACCCGGCTGGCACGGGCACCCCGCTCCGCCGGCCTCATCAAGCGGCTCATCAACCAGTCGCTCGACAACGACCTGGACACCCAGCTCGAGCGTGAGGGGGAGGCACAGGATATCGCGGCGCACAGCGATGACTTCGGTGCCGGACTCACCGCGTTCATGAGCAAGCACACGCCGGAGTTCACAGGCCACTGATCGGCGCCTCGCGGGCGCCTCGCGAGCCCTGCGATATACTCGCCAGCCGCGAGCGGGAGTAGCTCAGTGGTAGAGCATTACCTTGCCAAGGTAAGGGTCGCGAGTTCGAGCCTCGTCTCCCGCTCCACTCCGTGATTTGAATACGGAATGGCCCGGCTTCGGTCGACTTGGACCGCGTTGGAAGTCGTCGAAAGTACGGTTCTAGGAAATCCTAGAAGCACTACCTGACGAAAGTGGTGTTAGGGACCACGGGCCGAGCCGCGCAGAGTCGCGCGCCTGGCGCCCGTGCCTCGTGGCGTGAGGGTGGTCATCACGTACTACAACACCCACATTTGACCGGCGGATCGGACAGAGCGGCCATAGTTCGACCTGACTGGCGGGCTCACGGCCCTACGCAGCCACTATTCCCGACTTCGATGCCGTCACCGCCGGCGGGGATCACCCGGCATTGGGGCGCTACGCAGACGCCGTGGGGCCTTGCGAGCCAGGCCTCCGCGAGCCGTCCTTCCAGCACCCTCCTGGTCAGCGTGTTCAAGTCAACATGCACAGCCCGCGGCCGTTTGCCCCACCGCAACACCTCGCACATTGCCGAGTGAGCGAGCACAGCCCGCTCGATGTCAACAGCTACCGCACGCGGCGCCGTACCCACCAGACCGAAAAGGTCACCAGGGCTATCGCCAAGACAACGAACAGGGCGGACTCGATGCCCTGGAAGAGCCAGTACCGGTCAGATGGCTGGAAGGTGGCCGCGACATGGATTCCGTTGTCCCTGATGCACTGTTG
>CATPAP010000204.1 GCA_955651875.1 Candidatus Dormiibacterota bacterium | reverse complement strand
GATAATGGCGGCATGCCTGAGACATCGCGTCCGGCGGCACCGGAGCGAGCAGCCCCGGCGACGCTGGGCACATCGATCCTTGGCGGCATCGGCAACACGCCACTGCTGCGCATCCGCCTCTTCGAGCGCGAGTGCCCGGGGGTCGCCGTGTTCGGGAAGGCGGAGTTCCTCAACGCCGGCGGCTCGGTCAAGGATCGTCCCGCGCTGCGCATGATCCGTGACGGTGAGGCCAGCGGAGCGCTGACCCGCGATCGCATCATCCTCGACAGCACCAGCGGCAATACCGGGATCGCCTACGCGATGGTCGGGGCAGCGCTCGGGTACCGGGTGCGCCTGGTGATGCCGACCAACGTCAGCGACGAGCGCAAGACCATGATCGCGGCGTACGGCGCCGAGATCGTCTACAGCGACGCGCACGAGGGCAGCGACGGGGCGATCCTGCTCGCACGCCGGCTGTTCGAGGAGAGCCCGCACGCCTATTTCATGCCGGACCAGTACAACAACCCGTCGAACTGGAAGGCGCACTACGACGGCACCGGCGCGGAGATCTGGGCGCAGACGGAGGGGACGGTGACGCACTTCATCGCCGGCCTCGGGACCAGCGGGACGTTTGTCGGCGTGAGCCGGCGTTTGCGTGCGGAGCGCCCTGGAGTCCTGTGCGTCTCCGTGCAGCCGGAGGATCCATGGCACGGGCTGGAGGGGATGAAGCACATGGCCACCGCGATCGTGCCCGGCATCTACGACGACTCGCTCGCGGACGTGAACCTCTGGGCGCCCACCGAGCCTTCGTACGAGATCGTGCGCGAGCTCGCCCGTCGGGAGGGCATCATGGTCGGCCACTCCAGCGGCGCCGCGCTCTGGGGTGTGCGCGAAATCGCTCGGCAGGTCGAGGGTGGCGTCATCGTCACGGTGCTGGCGGACGGCGGCAGCCGGTATCTCAGCGCAGGGCTATACGGGAGAGAGCGGCAATGATCCTCGGCGACGTGTGGGTCGGCCTGAGCGCTGACGCGCGCATCCGTGAGCTCGGCGCCGCCGCCTACCCCGACGAGGGCTGCGGCGTGCTGCTCGGGCGTTTCACCGGCGCGCGCGTCGAGGTCGTTGATGCCACATCGGGCACGAACCTCAACACCGACCGCTCCGGCGATCGCTACCTGCTCGATCCCGCCGACATCGTCCGCGCCGACAGCGACGCTCGCGCGCGAAACCTCGACATCGTCGGGTTCTGGCACAGCCATCCCGACCACCCTGCCCGACCGTCGCAGTTCGACACCGACCACGCCTGGGTCGACTACGTCTACGTCATTGTCAACACCACCGCCGGCGGGGCGGGCGACCTCAACGGCTTCACGCTGGCCGACGAGGTCGGACCGTTCGACCAGCTGCCGCTCGTGATTGCGCCGGACGCCGGACCGCGCCGATGACACGCGCCGCGACGCGGAGCCGGCCGCGCCGTCGCCGCCGCAGCGCTGACGCCGACCTCGGCCCGCCCACGGGGATCGTGGCCATCGTTGGGCGCCCCAACGTCGGCAAGTCGACGCTCTTCAACCGCTTCACGGGGCAGCGTCACGCTATCGTCGACGAGCTGGCCGGCCTGACACGCGACCGCCTCTACGGGGTCACCGACTGGCGCGGGCGGCGGTTCACCGTCGTCGACACCGCAGGGCTGGATCCCGAATTGGTGCGCGACGACCCCGGGCGCGTGGAGCTGACCGCAGGCACGCAGCAGCAGGCGCGATTGGCGATCGCCGAGGCCGACGTCTGCATCCTGCTCGTCGATGTCCGCGCCGGCGTGACCGCGCTCGACGAGGAAGTCGCCAACATCCTGCGGACCGGGGGGAAGCCGCTGATCCTGGTGGGGAACAAGGCGGACAGCCCGACCAATTCGCACTATGCGCACGAGCTGTACCGCCTCGGAATCGGCGAGCCCATCCTCATCTCGGCCCTCATCGGCACCGACACCGGTGACCTTCTCGACCGCGTCGTCGAGGAGCTGCCGCCGGTGAACGAGGCGGCGAACATCCCAGCCGACGAGGAGCTCCGCCTGGCCATCGTCGGCAAGCAGAACGTCGGCAAGTCGTCGCTGCTCAACGCGCTCGTTGGTGCGCAGCGCGCGCTTGTGTCGTCGCTGCCCGGGACCACACGCGACGCCGTCGACACGCTGGTGGTCCACGGCAACCACACCGTTCGCCTGGTCGACACCGCTGGCATCCGGCGCCGCGGCGTCGTGGATACCAATGTTGAGCACTACAGCCTCTTGAGGGCGCTGAGGGCCCTGGAGCGCAGCGACGTCGCAGTTCTCGTCGTCGACGCCAACGATGGGATCAGCGCCCAGGACCGTCACGTGGCCGGATACGCTGTCGACGCCGGGAAGGGCCTGGTCATCATCGCCAACAAGTGGGATCTCATCGACCAGGAGAAGCGCGCCGATCCGAGTTTCCTGAAGTCGATCCAGGAGGCCTTCGACTTCGTCCCGGGCGTGCCGGTGCTCACCGTCTCTGCGCTCGAAGGGCGCAACGTGCAGCGGGTGCTTGACGCCGCGGCCGCAGTCGCGGCCGCCCGCGCGGTGCGGATTCCGACCGCCGCACTAAACACCTTGCTGCGTGACGCCTTTCTTGCGCACCCACCACGTAACGACAAGGGCCGCCAGCTCAAGTTGCTGTACGCCACGCAGGCGAGCACGCCAGCGCCGACCATCGTCCTCTTCGTCAACGACCCGGAGCTGCTGCACTTCGCGTACGGCCGATACCTCGAGAACCGGATACGAGCAGTCTTCGGCTTCGCGGGCACGCGAATGCGCATGGTTGCGCGAGCACGCACGGAGCGCGATCGTTGATGCGCGTTGCCGTGGTCGGGGCGGGTTCGTGGGGCACCGCTCTCGCGCAGAGCCTATCGACGGCAGGGTGTGAGGTGCGGCTCTGGGCGCGCGATGGGGAGACTGCTCAGACGCTGCGGGCGGAGCGGAGGCACCCATGGGCACTTCCTGGCGTCGAACTCAGCCCACGTGTCGAGATCGACGATGCTCTCGAGGCGGTGGTGGCTGGCGTCGAGGTGGTCATCCTCGCCGTGCCCAGCCACGGCATGCGGGACAT
>CATPAP010000203.1 GCA_955651875.1 Candidatus Dormiibacterota bacterium | reverse complement strand
GGCCGCCCCAGCGTGGTGGCAGGGACACGCCGCAACCCAGCCGCGCCCCGCCGGCAAACCCACCCCGGAGTCCCCCCTGATCGACGAGAGCGCCCGAGCCGACGAACGTGGAGTCGGTACCGCAGATGCACCCGCGCGTTCACGCGGCAAGGCGCGTGGCAAGACACCCAAGGACTCCTATTCCGCGGCCCAGCTGACCGCTCTCAAGGGCTTGGAGCCGGTGCGCATGCGGCCCAGCATGTACATCGGCTCGACCGACACGCGCGGCCTCCACCACCTCATCCGCGAGATCGTCGACAACTCCATCGACGAGGCACTCGCGGGGCAGTGTGACACCGTCATCGTGACGCTCCGCGCGGACGGCTCGGTGTCAGTGCTCGACAACGGCCGCGGTATCCCGGTGGACATGCATCCCACCGAGAACAAGCCCGGGCTCGAGCTGGTCCTCACCGAGCTGCACGCGGGCGGCAAGTTCGGGGGCGGTGGCTACAAGGTGTCCGGCGGACTGCATGGGGTCGGCGCGTCCGTGGTGAACGCCCTCAGCGAGCGTCTCGTCGCCGAGGTGTACAAGGGCGGCAGCGTGTATCGCCAGACCTACAGCCGCGGCGTTCCCGACGCCCCCATGGAGGTGGTCGGCGCCACCAGGAAGCACGGCACCATGATCCGGTGGTGGCCGGACGCCACCGTCTTCGACACCACCGTGCACAATTGGGACGTCGTCGCCAACCGCCTCCGGGAGGTCGCGTTCCTCACCAAGGGGGTGAGCATCACCGTCGTCGACGAGACGCAGGGCCGCGAGTACACGTTCTATTTCGAGGGCGGGATCCAGGCGATGGTGCGCTACCTCAACGCCAACCGCACCGTGGTCAACGTTCGGCCCATGTACGTCGAGCGCGAGATCGAGGGCACGCTCATCGAGCTCGCCATCCAGTACCAGAGCAGCGTCTTCAGCGAGCACGTGCTGCCGTTCGCGAACAACATCCACACCGAGGAGGGCGGTTCGCACCTCACCGGATTTCGCACCGCCCTCACCAGCACCCTGAACAAGTACGCGCGCAAGGTGGGAATCCTCAAGGACAGCGACCCCAACCTCTCCGGTGATGACGTTCGGGACGGCCTCACCGCGGTGATCAGCGTGAAGCTCCAGGTGCCGCAATTCGAGGGCCAGACCAAGACCAAGCTCGGCAACAGCGAGGTGGCCGGTCAGGTCTCCACAGTTCTCAGCGACGCGCTCATGCAGTTCCTCGACGAGAACCCGAGCGATGGGCGACACATCATCGATCAGTCGCTGACCGCAGCGCGGGCGCGGCAGGCAGCCGCCAAGGCGCGCGACCTGGTGCGACGCAAGTCATTCCTCGAGGGCTCCGCCCTCCCCGGGAAGCTGACCGACTGCACGGAGAAGGATCCGTCACAGTGCGAGATCTTCATCGTCGAGGGCGACAGCGCAGGTGGCTCGGCGAAGCAGGGACGTGAGCGCAAGAACCAGGCCATCCTTCCGCTGCGCGGCAAGATCCTCAACGTGGAGAAGGCGCGCGCCGACAAGATCCTCGGCAACGAGCAGATCAAGGATCTGATCACCGCGCTCGGGGTCGGGTTCGGCGAGGACTTCAGCCTCGACCGCCTGCGCTACCACCGCATCGTGCTGATGGCGGACGCGGACGTCGATGGTTCGCACATCCGCACCCTGCTGCTCACATTCTTCTGGCGGCACATGCAGCCCGTCGTCCATGGTGGCTTCCTCTACCTGGCACAGCCGCCGCTCTACAAGCTCGAGAAGGGCAGCGGGCGCAACACCCGCGTCGAGTACGCCTTCAGCGACGAGGAACGCGACCTCAAGCAGCGGGAGATGGGCGGCGGCCGCATCGAGGTGCAGCGATACAAGGGGCTGGGTGAGATGAACGCCGAGGAGCTGTGGGACACCACCATGGATCCCGCGCGACGCATCCTGCTGCGCGTCTCCGTCGATGACGCCGTCAAGGCGGACGACATCTTCGACCGCCTCATGGGGGCGGATGTCGAGCCTCGCAAGCGCTTCATCCAGACGCACGCGAAGAGCGTGCGCAACCTCGACATCTGATGGGCGAGGAGCGCCAGCCCGTCGCCCTCGACGCCATGGGCGGGGACAACGCACCAGCCGAGATCGTCCGAGGAGCGCTGCGCGCCGCCACCGAGCTGCACATCCCGGTGACGCTGGTGGGCCGCCACGAGCTGCTCGAGAGCGAGCTGGCGCGCATCGAGGGGCCGGAGACGGTGTCGCGTGCGCGCCTCACCATCGTCGACGCGCGGGAGGTCGTCGAGATGGACGAGCATCCCGCCAACGCGGTACGGGTCAAGCGCAACTCGTCCGTGGTGCGCAGCTGCGCCCTGGTCGCCGAGGGACTCGCGAGCGCGGCGGTGAGCGCGGGCAACAGCGGTGCTGTGCTCGCCGCCGCGCTCTTCAGCATCAAACGGATCCCCGGGATCGCGAGGCCGGCGATCGGGGCGCTGCTCCCGTCTCGCGGCACGCCGACGTTCCTCCTCGACGTCGGCGCCAACACCGACTGCAGAGCGGAGTGGCTCGCGCAATTCGCCGTGATGGGGTCGGTGTACGCGCGGACCATGATGGGGGTAGCCTCGCCACGCGTCGGGCTGCTCAGCAACGGCGAGGAGCCCGGCAAGGGGTCGCAGCTGGTGCAGGACGCGTACCCGCTGCTCGAGGCGTCCCAGGTCCACTTCACTGGCAACGTGGAGAGCAAGGAGCTGTTCACCGGCGCCTGCGACGTCGCGGTGTGCGACGGCTTCGTCGGCAACGTTGCGCTGAAGACTGCTGAGGGTGTCGGCGAGTATCTCTTCGCCACGCTTCGCGACGAGGCCATGAGCAGCGTCACGGCAAAGATCGGGGGTCAGCTTCTGAAACCGCGCCTGCGCGCAGTCCGTGACCGCGTCGATTACCGGCACACCGGCGGGGCGCTCCTCCTGGGTGTCGCAGGTGAGGTGGTCATCGCCCATGGGAGATCCGACGCGCTCGCCATCATGAACGCCATCCGGGTCGCCGACCGGGCCGCCAGGCACGACGTCAGCGGCACCATCGCCGCAGCCCTGCGCCCGACCGCTGACGAGCCCGGGACGCGCGAGGAGGCGGCGGCGCGGTGAGCGTTTTCGAGCCTGGCCAGATCAGGAGCATCGACCTCGAGCAGGAGATGCGCTCGTCATACATGGACTACGCCATGAGCGTGATCATCAGCCGGGCTCTCCCCGACCTGCGCGACGGTCTCAAGCCCGTGCAGCGTCGCATCATGTACGCGATGCTCCAGGAGGGCATCACGGCAGGCGGCCGCACCAAGAAGTCCGCGGCCATCGTCGGCGAGGTGATGAAGAACTACCACCCGCATGGCAACGCGGCCATCTACGACGCCATGGTGCGCCTCGCGCAGGACTGGGTGATGCGCAACCCGTTGGTCACCTCCCAGGGCAACTTCGGTTCCGTGGACGGCGATCCGCCGGCCGCCGAGCGCTACACCGAGGCGAAGATGTCGCCCATCGCCATGACGCTGGTCGAGGACATCGACAAGGACACCGTCGACATGGCGCAGACGTACCTCGCCGACCCCGACATCCTCGAGCCCACCGTGCTCCCGGCGTTGCTGCCCAACCTGCTCGTCAACGGCGCCAGCGGCATCGCTGTGGGCATGGCGACGAACATCCCCCCACACAACCTCGGTGAGGTCTGCGACGGCGTCATCAAACTGGTCGACGAGCCCGACACCACCACCGAAGAGCTCACCAAGATCATCAAGGGACCCGATTTCCCCACCGGCGGAATGATCTACGCGCGTGACCTGCCCATCGTCTATGGCACCGGTCACGGTCGCATCGTGATGCGCGCCCAGGTCGACTTCGAGGAGGCCTCTGACGGCAAGGAGCAGATCATCGTGCGCGAGCTGCCCTACCAGGTCAACAAGGCTCGTCTGCTGGGCCACATCGCGGACCTGGTCAAGGACCACAAGCTCGAGGGCATCGAAGGTCTCAACGACGAATCGGACCGCAACGACCAGACACGCATCGTCATCAAGCTCAAGTCGAGCGCGCGGCCGCACACGGTGCTCAACAACCTGTTCAAGCACACCCCGCTGCAATTGACCTTCGGCGCCATCATGCTGGCGCTCGTCGACGGGCGCCCGCAGGTGCTCGGCCTCAAGGCGATGCTGCAGCATTTCCTCGATTTCCGACGCGCGGTGGTGACGCGTCGAACCAAGTACCTCCTCGCCCGGGCGCGCGACCGCGCCCACATCCTCGAGGGGCTGATGAAGTGCCTCGAGCATCTCGACGAGGTGATCATCATCATCCGCGCCGCCCAGGACGAGCGCTCCGCGCAGCGCGGCCTGGAAGAGCGTTTCGAGCTCAGTGAGCGCCAATCCAAGGCGATCGTCGACCTCCGCCTCGGCCGCCTCACCCGTCTCGAGGCCGGCAAGATCCGCGAGGAGTACGCAGATCTGATCAAGGAGATCGCCCACCTCGAGGACGTCCTCGCCAACCCGCGGCTGGTCGACGGCATCATCAAGGAGGAGATCGGGGGGATCCGCAAGAAGTACGCCGATCCCCGGCGCACGGTCATCAACCAGGGCGAGGTCGAGCTCAACGAGGAGGATCTGATCCCACGTGAGCAGGTGTTCGTGACGCTGACCAACCGCGGCTACATCAAGCGCATCCCACTCGACCAGTACCACGCCCAGCACCGCGGCGGCAAGGGGGTCGTCGGTGCGCGCCGCTCCAACGACGAGGACTACATCGCCCACTCGACGACAGCGAACACCCATACCGACATGCTGTTCTTCACCAACCGCGGACGGGTCTATCGGCTGCGCACCCATGAGATTCCCGACGTCAAGCGCCAGGCCAAGGGGCTGCCGGTGATCAACCTCATCGACCTCGACCAGGGCGAGCGGGTGACCGCGCTCATCGACATGCAGGAGTTCAGCGACTCCCAGTACCTCGTGATGGTCACCAAACTCGGCCAGATCAAGAAGACTCCGGCGGCGGCGTACTCGGCTGTGAGACGCAATGGGCTCATCGCCATCAACCTGCAGGGCGACGACGAGCTCAGCTGGGTGCGCCGCTCGTCCGGCGGCGACCAGCTGCTCATCGTCACGCGTCGCGGCAAGGGCTCGCGCTTCACCGAGAAGGAGGTCCGTCCCATGGGTCGTGACACGATGGGCGTGGGCGCGATGCGGCTGCGCGCCGGCGACGAGATCGCCGGCTTCGACATCGTCAACCCGGGCGGCCATGTGCTGGTGGTGACACAGAACGGGTT
>CATPAP010000202.1 GCA_955651875.1 Candidatus Dormiibacterota bacterium | reverse complement strand
TCACTGGCCTCGGCGACGCTCGCTGGTCGAGCAGCAACGTCAATCAGCCGCAGGACATCATCACAGTCACCGCGTTCATGGCAGTACTCGGCGACCTTCGCCATGACGCCTTCTACGCCGCCCATGCGCCTCGTCGTCTCCCACTTGGGAAGTTGGGATCGCGTCGCCGCTCGATATTCCAGTCCCGCCAGGTTGGATAATGGCCCAGGCTCCGCGTCAGCCGAACTAGGCTTTCGGCGACGAAGGCGTCCGTGTACGTTGCCGGCGGTTCATTAGGTGCATACCCAGCTTCGCGGAGGGCATCGCTCCATCTGGCCCAGAAAATTCGCGACGCCGACTCGAGTACCAGGGACGGCATGAGCCGCTCATCGACGCCCAGACCTTCGAGAAAGTGCAGTCGATCCTCGCTTCACGCGGCGGTGAGGGCACGCGCGACATGCGCCACCGCCACTACCTCAAGGGCTTGCTGGTCTGTGGCGTCTGCGGACGGCGGCTGTCGATCCAGATGTCCAAGGGCAAGTACGTCTACTTCTACTGCCTGGGCCAGAAGGATCGGCGCCGCCCGACGGGTTGCCGTGAGGCCTACATCCCGGCCGCCAACCTGGAGCAGCAGGTCGAGGCCTTGTACGAGCGCACGCAGCTGCGTCCGGACATGGCCGAGCGCCTCCGCCATTGGCTGGAGGCCGAGCTGGTGGCCCGCGAGGAGCGCAACGTCGCCGAGCGCGACTTCCAGACCAAGCGGATGGAGAAGCTCAATGCGCAGCGCCGCAAGTTGCTCGATGCGTATTACGCGGGCGCGGTCGACGTGATGACGCTGCGCGAGGAACAGGAGCGGCTGCGCCACGAGATCGCCGACGTGGAAGCCCGACTCCGCGACGTCGACGCCACGCTGGCGCAATGGCAGGAGATCCTCGACATCGCCATGCGGTTCGCGCAGAGCTGCGGCACCGCGTATCGCGTCGCCAACGAGCGCACCCGCACCCTCTACAACCGGGCGGTGTTCGAGACGCTCATTGTTCGGGATGGCCGCATCGCCGAGCCGCGGTACGCGGCGCCCTTCGGGCTTGTCCTCGGCGTGGACGAGTTCGCACAAGGAAGTCTGGAGCGGGAGACGGGGCTCGAACCCGCAACTTCAACCTTGGGAAGGTTGCACTCTACCGTTGAGTTACTCCCGCATCGGCCGGCCGAGTCTACCGCGCTGCCTTGCCGACCTCCTGCACCTCGAACTTACCGTCGTTGTACATCTGGCGGATGAGCTTCTTGTCCTGTTTGCCGACGCTCGTCTTGGGCAGCTCCTCGACGAATGTCCAGCGCTCCGGCAGCCACCAGCGTGCCACCTTGCCGTGGAGGAAGGTGCGCAGCTCGTCAGGCCCAGCCTCAGCACCTGGTTTGAGCACCACAGCCGCGAGCGGACGCTCCTCCCACTTGGCATCGGCAACGCCCACGACGGCGGCCTCGGCAACCGCAGGGTGCGCCGCGAGAACGTTCTCGAGCTCCACCGACGAGATCCACTCGCCGCCGGACTTGATGACGTCCTTGGAGCGGTCGGTGATCTGCAGGTAGCCCCTCGAATCGATGACGCCCACATCGCCCGTACGCAGCCAGCCGTCGTGGAAGCGCTCAGGCGCCTCGACGCCGTAATACGAGCCAGTGATCCATGGGCCCCTGGCCTCGAGCTCGCCGACCGACTGGCCGTCCCAGGGGAGCGCCGCGCCATCCTCGGCCACGACGCGCAGCTCGACGCCCGGCACGGCGCGGCCGGTCTTGCTTCGCCAGGCCATCTCCTCGTCGGGTGAGATCCCCGCGGGCGGGAAGGCGATGCAGCCGAGCGGGCTCGTCTCGGTCATCCCCCATGCCTGGATCAGCTCGATGCCGAGCTGGTCACGGAAAGCCTCGATGAGCGTACGCGGTACCGCCGACCCGCCACAGATGGCGCGCTTGATCGATGAGAGGTCAGCCTTGGTCGCCACCGCGTGCTGCAGCATGCCGGTGAAGATCGATGGAACGCCGCCCGTGAAGGTGGGATGTTCGGCTTGAATGAACGCGCAGAGCGGCTCGGGCTGCAGGAACCTGTCGGGGAGCAGGAGCGTGCAGCCCAGCATCCATGCCGCGTACGGGATGCCCCACGCGTTGACGTGGAACATGGGCACGATCATGAGCAGGCGCTCGGATTCGTCGAGGTGGAAGGCACCCCAGACACCAAAGCAATGCAGCCAGATCGAGCGATGACTGTAGACAACGCCCTTGGGGTCGCCGGTGGTGCCGGTCGTGTAGCACATCGCAGCCGCCGACCACTCGTCGAGCTCCGGCCAGTCGTACTCCTCTGGCGCGGCGGCGACCGCCTCGTCGTACTTCTCGTGGTCGCCGAGAGCCGACGTGTCACCCTCACCTACCACTATGACGTGCATGACCGTGGGCAGGTGCGCGCGGATCGCGGCCAGAAGTGGCACCAGTGAGCCGTCGACGATGATCACCTTGTCCCCGGCGTCGTTGACGATGTGCGCGAGCTGCTGCGGGGTGAGGCGCAGGTTGAGCGTGTGCAGAACTGCTCCCATGCACGGGATGGCGAGATAGGCCTCGAGGTGCTCTTGGTTGTTCCACGCCAGCGTGGCCACCCGGTCACCCGGTTCGACACCCATGCGGCGGAGGACGTTGGCGAGGCGGCCGGCCCGCGTGTACACCTCGGCGTAGGTCCCATGCCGAGCCCTCTCCCCCTGCCAGGTGATCACCTCGCTGGCGGCGAACAGCTTCGCCCCGCGTGTCATGAGCGATGTGATGGTCAGCTCGGTGGCCTGCATGGTGCTCTTCATTCGCCCGGGCTCCTGTGATGGTCGCGCCGCTATGCGACTCGGCATTCTCGACAAGCCGTTACTTTCGCGCAATCGCCGTCGGCCGTGGCCGCCGCAGGCGCTCCGGTGGCCTGTTAGGCTCGATCGATGGTCACCGCCTTCCTCCTCGTGGTCTGCGAGCCCGCCCACATCCACGACGTCGCCCGCGGTCTCGCCGACACCGAAGGAGTGGCCGAGGTGTACACCACCACCGGCTCGGCGGACTTCGTCGCAGTCGTCCGGGTCGCCGACCTCGACGCGCTGGCCACGCTGGTGACTGAGCGGATCACCACGCTGCCCGGGATCAACCGGACCAACACCCTTGTGGCCATCCGATCGTACGGTCGCGGCGACGAGGCAGCCGCCTTCGACATCGGGGTGGACTGAGCGACGGCGTCCGCGAACGGTCCCCGTGGGCCTGATACGCTCGGCGGGATGGCAGAAGAGGTGGCGGCGGCGCTCGAGACGCGCCGGGTCACCCCTGGCCGGCGATCGGACGGCGCTGCGGGCGGGACCGTCGTTGCCGCGCCCAGTGACGCCGCGGCCGCCGTCCTTCGCGACGTCTTCGGGCTGAGCACGTTCCGGGCCGGCCAGGCGGAGATCGTCGCCGCCGCGGAAACCGGGCGCGACCTGCTCTTGGTGGCGCCGACGGGCTCAGGCAAGAGCATCGGCTACTGGGTGCCGGGCATCGTCTCCGCTGGGCTCACGCTTGTCGTGTCACCGCTCATCGCCCTGATGAACGACCAGGTGGCGCGGCTGCGCTCCCTGGGGATCGAAGCGGCTGCGCTGCACTCACAGGTTGATCGGGCCACCCAGGACGCGGCGCTGACCGCTGCCGCAGACGGCCGGCTTCGCTTCCTCTACGTCACGCCGGAGCGCTTCGCGGTGCCGTCGTTCACAGCGGCAGTGGGACTGCTGAAGGTCAGCCGGCTCGCCATCGACGAGGCGCATTGCATCTCGAGTTGGGGACACGACTTCCGTCCGGACTACCGCCGCCTGCGTGAGGCTGCCGAGCTGTGCGGGCGGCCGCCGATCGGGGCCTTCACCGCGACGGCGACGCCGCGCGTGCGCGCGGACATCGTCAGCTCGCTCGGCATGCGCGACCCGGAGGTCCGCGTCACCGGGTTCGTACGTCCCGAGCTGCGCCTTGCCGTGGTGCGCTGCCGGGGACAGCAGCAGAAGCGCGCCGCGTTGCTGGCGGCGCTGCACACGCTGGCTGGCCGGGCGATCGTCTACTGCGGTCGCGTTCGCGCCACGGAGGAGATCGCCGAGCTGCTGCGCGACAATGGCTTGCGCGCAGCGGCGTATCACGGCGACCTCGACGCCGCGGACCGGCAGCACGCACACGGCGGCTTCGTGGACGGCAGCATCAGCGTGGTCGTTGCCACCTCGGCCTTCGGCATGGGCATCGACCTTCCCGACATCCGCAGTGTTGTCCACCTCGACTTCCCGGGCAGCATCGAGCAGTACTACCAGGAGGCCGGCCGCGCGGGGCGCGACGGCAAGCGCGCCGACTGCACCCTGCTGTACAGCCCCGCCGACCGCGATCTGCAGGCGTTCTTCATCGAGCAAGCGTACCCCGAGCGGGACCTGGTGCGCGACGTATACCGCGAGCTCCTCCGTGCGGGCACATGGGACCTCGATGACTGGGACCGCCGCCTTCCCGGTCGCGAGCGCCATCTGGTGCGCGCGGCCATGGAACTCCTCCGCCGCGCCGGGGCGCTGCATGGCGACGGAGGGGTGGCCCGGTTGCAGGGAGCCCCTGTGGATTTCGACGTGCAGTCGGCGCTTCGCGAGCACGCCTACGCGCGTCTCCACCAGGTGATGGATTACGCGCGCAGCACCGCCTGTAGGCACGCTCGCATCGCCGACTACTTCGGCGAGGACGGCGCGCCGCGAACCTGCGCGTCGTGCGACAACTGCCTCTCCCCACGAAGGCGCGTTCCGGTGGCCCGCGCCGACACCGCGAGCGCACTCACCTGCGTGGCGCGATTCGACGGCCACCTCGGGGCCGCGCGGCTCGCCGCCATGCTGCGCGGTGCGGACGACGCCTGGACCCAGCAGCGCACCTGGGTACGTGACGCACCATTCTTCGGGTCGCTGCGAACGTGGACGGCCGACGGTGTGCGTGACCTCCTGGCAGCGCTTATCGAGGAGGGTTGCCTGCGGCGCAGCAGCGGCGAGCGTCCGGTGCTGTCGCTGACGCCGGCGGGCCACGCTGTGCTCGACGGCCGGGATGACCTCGAGGTGGAGGTCGAGGTGACCGGCGTTCTGCACGGCGCGCGCGGTGGTCCACGGAGCGCGGATGAGCAACTCGGCCCGGATGCGGGCGAGCGCTTCGACAGGCTTCGGGTCTGGCGTCGCACGGCGTCGCAGGAGGCCGGCGTGCCTGCGTACGTGGTGTTCGATGACCGGACCCTGCGAGAGCTCGCGCGGCGCAACCCAATAAGCTCGCTGGCGCTCCTCGACGTGCCCGGCGTCGGACCGGCCAAGCTGGCGCGCTACGGGGACGATGTGCTGCGCGTGCTGACGGCGGAGCCGTCGTGATCCAGCATCCTTCGGCCAGCTTCGGGTTCACGGCGCGCTGCCGGATCGTCAACCGCCCGGGGATGCTCGGCCAGCTCGCCTCTGCGATCGGCATGCTCGGCGGCGACATCCGCGGCATGGACATCGTGCGCGTGGATCGTGGCGCCATCGTTCGCGACGTCACCGTCCTCGCCGCAGACGCCGACCACGCGCAGCAGCTGGTCGAGGGGATGAAGACGGTGCCCGGCGTCGAGGTCCTCGAATACTCGGATCGAACCTTCCTGGCGCACCTCGGCGGCAAGATCGAGGTGGTGGCGCGGACTCCGATCCGCACCCGCGAGGATCTCTCCATGGTGTACACGCCTGGTGTGGCGCGCATCAGCCTCGCCATCGCCGCCGATCACGCGCGCGCCCGCAACCTCACCATCAAGCGCAACTGTGTGGCGATCGTCACCGACGGCAGCGCTGTGCTCGGTCTTGGCAACCTCGGGCCGGAGGCCGCGCTGCCCGTGATGGAGGGCAAGGCCATGCTCTTCAAGGAGTTCGGCAACGTCGACGCGTTCCCCCTCTGCCTGGCCACCCAGGACGTCGATGAGATCGTCGCCACCGTGGTCAACGTCGCGCCGACCTTCGGCGGCATCAATCTCGAGGACATCTCCGGCCCGCGCTGCTTCGAGATCGAGGAGCGTCTCTCCGAGTTGCTCGACATCCCGGTCTTTCACGACGACCAGCACGGCACGGCCGTGGTCGTGCTCGCCGCTCTGCTCAACGCGCTGACGGTGGTGAGCAAGCGCATCGAGGACGTACGCGTGGTATGCCTCGGCATCGGCGCTGCGGGCACGGCTGTGACCCGGCTGCTGCTCGCGGCCGGCGCCGGGGACGTGATCGGGGTCGACCGTGAGGGCATCGTCCACGACGATGGCGCCGAGCTGACCGCATCGCATCGCTGGTACGCGCAGCACACCAATCCGCGCAAGGTGCATGGCGCGCTCGCGGAAGCGCTCGAAGGCGCCGACGTCTTCATCGGGACCAGCGGCGCCGATCTCCTCGATGCCGAGCTCGTGAAGCGGATGGCGGACCTGCCCATCGTCTTCGCGCTGGCCAACCCTACCCCGGAGGTGCAACCGGAGGCCATCGAGGGAATCGCCGCGGTGATCGCCACCGGGCGCAGCGATTACCCCAACCAGATCAACAACGTGCTCTGCTTTCCAGGCTTCTTCCGTGGCCTCCTCGACAGCGGGGCTCGGCAGATCTCCGACGCGATGAAGCTTGCCGCAGCACGGGCGATCGCGGCTGCCGTCGGGGCCGACCTGCACCCCGAATACATCATCCCGTCCGTCTTCAACCGTGCGGTGGCGCCAGCGGTCGCCGCGGCGGTCGTCGCTGAGGCAACCAGCAGCGGGCTGGCCAACGCGCTCGCCGACCTCATCGATCCGCTCCACACCGGCTCCGCGGCACCACCTCGAACCGGATGATCGAGCGGCTGCTGGTACGAGCGATCGCCGAGGCAAAGGCCGGCACGCCGCCGCCGTCCGCTACCCTCGAAGCATGACCGCAGTTTGTGAGGCGCCGGCCGCGATGACCGGCGCGACACGCTTCCTCGCCGCCGCCCAGCGGCAGCCCGTCGACCGCACGCCGGTGTGGTTCATGCGCCAGGCGGGCCGCTGCCTGGCTGCGTACCGAGAGCTCCGCGAGCGCTACGACATCCTGACCATGACGCGCACGCCCGAGTTGTGCGCTCGGGTCACGCTGATGCCGGTGCATGAGTTCGGCGTCGACGCCGCGGTCCTCTACGCCGACATCATGTTGCCGCTCTTCGGGATGGGCGTGCCGTTCTCCATCGACCCCGGGCTCGGCCCGGTCATCCACGCACCCGTGCGCGACACTGCGGCGGTGCGCGCACTGCGCATCGTCGATGCGGAGGAGGCAACGCCCGAGCTCTTCGAGGCAATACGTCTCATTCGCGGCGAGCTCGACGGGCACACCGCCGTCCTCGGCTTCGCGGGGGCGCCGTTCACTGTGGCGTCGTACCTCATCGAGGGCCGTCCCACCAAGGATTTCGCGCGCAGCAAGGCGCTGATGTACGGTCAGCCCGCGGTGTGGCACGAGCTCATGGAGACGCTCACCGAGGTGACCATCCGCTACCTCCGCGCGCAGATCGCCGCCGGCGTGCAGGCGGTGCAGCTCTTCGACTCGTGGATCGGAGCGCTCGGAGCGGCCGAGTACGGGGAGTACGTGCTGCCCTATGTCCGGCGCATCTTCGGCGGACTCGCCGGTGCCGTTCCGACCATCCATTTCGGCACCTCAACCGTCCACCTCCTCGAGGCGATGGCCGGCGCGGGGTCGGACGCCGTGTCGGTTGACTGGCGGCTGCGGCTGGACCAAGCGTGGGCGCGGATCGGCGACCACGCCATCCAGGGCAACCTCGATCCCACCATCTGCCTCGCCCCGTGGCCCGTCGTGGAGCGCGAGACGCGGCGGGTCCTCGCCGAAGCCGGGGGGAGGGCTGGGCACATCTTCAACCTCGGCCACGGCGTTCTCGCGGACACTCCCAGTGACACGCTTGCCCGCATCGTCGAGCTGGTCCACGCCCAGACCGCCGTCACTGCGTGAGCAGGGGCGTCACAGCCGATGCCCGGGCGCCGGTCGGGGTGCTCCTGCTGACGTTCGGCTCGGCGGTGACGTCGGCTGACGTCCCGGCATACCTGCGCAGCGTTCGGGGCGGCCGCGAGCCGTCGGAGGAGCTCGTCGCGGAGTTCGCCCGCCGCTTCGACATCATCGGACGCTCCCCGCTCATCGATATCACGCTCGAGCAGGCCGCCGCGCTCGAGCGCCGGCTCGCCGACCGTCACCGGGAACGTCCATTCGCGGTCGGCGCGGGCATGCTGCACTCGCGGCCCGGGGTCGCCGAGGCGCTCCGCGTCCTCATCGGCCGCGGGGCCGAGCGGGTGATCGCGGTCGTGCTGGCCCCGCAGTACTCGCCACTCATCCTTTCGGGGTATGCGCGCGCGCTCGACGCGGGTGCGGCCGAGGCCGCACCGCTCACGCCGGTGCACCTCGCAGGTGCATGGCACCTCACCCCGTCATGGATCGCGTCGCTGTCGGAGCGCGTCGCGGAGGCGCTCGACCGCTTCGACGCCGCCGCGCGCGCGCACCTCCCCGTGGTCTTCACGGCCCACAGCCTCCCTCGACCGGTCGTCGAGCGAGATCCGGGGTACCTGGCACAGATCGACGAGACCATCGCCGCTGTCGCGGAACGCGCCGGCCTGGCTCCGGCGAGCTGGACGTTTGCATTCCAAAGTGCCGGACACACTCCGCAGGAGTGGCTCAAGCCCGACCTCACCGACATCCTGTCCGAACTGCGTGCCACCGGCAGCACGGACGTCCTCGTCGTCCCGGTGCAGTTCGTCGCCGACCACCTCGAGATCCTCTATGACATCGATGTCGCGGCGGCCGCCCAGGCCACGGCGGCGGGGATTCGATTCCACCGCATCGCGATGCCCAACGCGAGCCCCCGCCTCATCGCCGCGCTCGCCGAGGTGGTCGACAGGGAACTGGCAGCCGCCGAGGCCTGAACGGCGGCCGCGCCCTGTCCGCGACCCGTTGTCGAGCAGCGTGAGCTCAGCCCGAGCCAGGCCCGTCCCGCCGCTCCTTGGCGTTAGCGGCGATCCCGTCGATGATCGCGTTGATCGCATCCAACCGCTCCGCAACAGTGCGCAGGATCGGGACCGCCTCGGCGGGCAGCTCGCCGAACGACCCCTCCTCGAGCATCGACACGTAGCCCACGGCCACCACCAGCGGTTGGCGCAGGTCGTGGCACAGCCGGCCGAGGAACTCGCCGTCGTCGTTCTTCTGCCCGGTGTGGGGATCGGGGACATGTGCCATGGCCGGGTGATCATAGCCGTGTGCAACCTGCCTTCCGATTCTCCGTAGTGCCGGCCGTGGTGTCGCGGAGTGGCGCAGATGCGCGGATATACTCGGCGCGTGCATCGCTGGGGGCGCTTTGTGTACGGACACCGCCGCGCCACAATCGCGCTCTCGCTGGTCGGTTTCGTGCTCTCGCTGATCGCCATCGCGACCGGCGGAGAACCGCAGAATGCCAACACCTTCGACTTCGAGTCCGGTCGCGGTTTCTCGCTGATGTCGAACCAGCTGCCGGCGAGTGGCGTGAACTTCACGCTCATCCTCGGCGACAGCCGTCGCGCGACCAGCGATCCGCTCTTCGAGCGGGAGGTGAAGGAGGCGCTTGCCCCGCTGGCCGCCGACGGCCGTGTTGCGCGTATCCAGACGCCATACACAGCGCCCGCGACAATTGCTCCGCAGTTGGTGTCGAGCGACGGGCACAGGCTCCTCGCCGTCGTCTCGCTGAACATCGACTTCACCGCCGCACGCAAGCAGTTCGGCGACATGCGCAGCGAGGTCCGTGCGCCTGCGCAGCTGAGCGTGACCGCAACGGGCGACGTTCCGCTCGCATTTGACTTCGACAGCCTGCTCGCCGCAGACCTCGCCAAGGCAGAGGTTGGTTCCTCGGTGGTCGCGCTCATCCTCCTGCTCATCGTTTTCGGCACCGGCGTCGGAGCGCTCGTCTGTCTGGCGATCGGGCTGCTCTCCGTCACCGGTGGAGTTGGCGCGGCGTTGTTGCTCGCCCACGTCACCGACATCTCCACGTACGCGCTGAACATCGTGACGCTCATCGGCCTCGGGACGGCGATCGACTATTCGCTCTTCATCGTCGCCCGCTTCCGCGAGGAGCTCGCGCGCGGCGCGGCGCGAGAGGACGCTCTCGCGCGGGCGATGGCCACGGCCGGACGCGCGGTCGTGTTCTCGGGCGTGACCGTGGCCATCGGCCTATCGGGGATGCTCTTCTTCGAGGGGACGTTCCTGTCGTCGCTGGGCGTCGCGGGTGCGATCGTTGTCGCGGTCGCCGTCGTCTACGCGCTCACCTTCCTCCCGGCGTTGCTCGCCATCCTCGGTCCTCGGGTGAACGCGTGGCGTGTCCCGCTGCCCCGGCCAAAGCCCACGGCCCCAGGCTTCTGGCATCGGCTCGCGACCTGGGTCATGCGGCGACCCCTCCTGGTGCTCGTGCCGACGGTGGCGTTCGTGCTGGCCG
>CATPAP010000201.1 GCA_955651875.1 Candidatus Dormiibacterota bacterium | reverse complement strand
GCGTGCCTGGACGCACCACCGCCTGCGTCTCGATAATCCCGCTCCGGCGGCGGCAGAGGCGCTGAGCTCCGTCGTCGCCGTCTACAGCGCGCATCCGACGGCGCCGCTTGCATTGGGTGCGCGGGCTCCACGCATGACGGGGGCGGAGTTCCGTGAGCTCGAACGGCGTCGCGAGGCGCTCCGCATCCCCGCGATGCGCGGCTCGCTCTTCCTCGTCCCGAGTCAGTCCGCCGGACGCATCTTCGCGCCCTTCCGAATCAGCGTTGCCAAGGTGATGACGCGCCTGCGCCGGGGCCGCATGACCGACGATGAATACGCGGAGGCCGCGCGGCGCGTCGTCGCAGCGGCCACGACGCCACTGCTGCCCCGCGAGCTGCAGGACGCCGCCGGCGTGAGGGGCACCGAGATGAGCCTGCTGCTTCGCACCATCCGTGGCGAGGGAGACCTCATCGCTGTGAACGACGGCAGCCTACGCGTGGCGACGCTGCGGTACGTCGCGACCGAACATTGGGCGCCGGGAAGCCTGCAGGTTGCCGACGTCGACGCCGCGTTGTCCGAGCTCGCGCACGACTACCTGCGCGCGTACGGTCCGGCGCGGATCGCCGACTTCACCTGGTGGACCGGCGCATCCAGGACCTTGGCCAGCCGCGCGGTCAACGCGCAGGACACCGTGAACATCGGTGATGGCCTCTTGCTCCTGGCAGCGGACCAGACCGCGTTCGCGAGCGTCAGGGCGAAGAAGGACACCGTCGACCTGCTGCCCAAGTGGGATCCCTATACCATGGGCTACGCACCCGACGGTCGCGCCCGGCTCGTCCATGCCGACAACCAACGGCGCATCTACGTGCAGAAGGGCGTGGTCGCGCCGGGGCAGCCGAACGTGGGGCTGCCGGGTGACGGGTACCCGGTGGTGCTCGTCGACGGCGAGGCGGTGGGCACGTGGAATCTCACCCTGAAGGGAAGTGGCGTCGAGCTGTTCGACGCCGCCGGCCCAGCGACCCGGCGGCGGCTGGATGACTGCCTCGCCGCCGCCGCAGCCCTGCTCGCGAGCTAGACCGGCAGCGGCTGGTCGCGTCGGAACTGCGCCGCGCGGGCAATGGTGCGCATCCCCAGCCGCTCGTAGATGCGCTGCGCGTCGCTGGCCTCGTGCGTGAACAGGCACGTGTGGTCGTTCCCCGCCGCTGCGCTGGCCGCGACCGCGGCACCGACGACCGCCGTCGCCGCGCCCTGTCCCCGCTGTGCCGGCATTGTGGCGACGTTGTCGATCAGCCCCACCCCGTGCAGAGTCAGCAGCGATGCGTACGCGATAACCTCTCCGTGACGCTGGGCTGCGAAGAAGCGCATCCCCGCTGGCGTCAGCACAGACGTGTCGCGCGCGGCGAACTCCCGCATCACGCCCTGCGGGAGCGGATCCTCGTCCGTGTGGCCGGCATCGATGAGCGCGAGCCATCGCTCGCCGGCGGGGAATGGCTGCTCCGCCACAGTCATGCCGGGTAGCACCGCGCGAACGTCCGGCGCTGGCGCTGTCGACGTGGTCATGAACACGAAAGCATCCGGTGGCGGCCCGAGCCACGCGGTCAGCTCGTCGATCAGCGCAGCCCGCGACTCGTTGTCGAGCACCTCGACCTGCGTGAACGCCACCGGGACTGCCCGCTGGGCCGTCGTCATCGCCTCGCGCAGCTCGCCGAGCGCCGGCGTCGTCGCGTCGAACACCCAGGCGCGGTTGGCGTCATGCAGGTGGGGGAGGGAGGGGTTGCGGTTGACCGTCCCCCACGGGTACGGCGTGCAGATCTCCGACAGCGCGTCGTACGCGCGCAGGCAACGGACCACGGATGCGGGCAGGCTCATGGGCGTCTTTTTATGTCAGCGCATACCGAATTGCGCCGAATGGGTTCACTCGCCGGGGCATGTCATTCGGGGGCAAGCCTGCGCGAATGGCGACCTTCATGCAACCCCGGTCGCGGCCCAGCGATCACGGCTTTTCGGCCACGCACGCGAGCGTGAGCCTACGGGCGCGCCAGTGACCAACCGGGGTAGCTGCCGTGGGTCTGGCCGGGGCCGCTGTCGCCGGCGAAGAAATATAGCGGTAGGCCGTTGTAGGTGACCTGGGTGCGGCCGTCGGATCGGACGATGTGCCCGAGGTGACCGTTCACGCCTGGCCCGGCGCTCAGCATCGTCCCCGACGCGACGGTCAGCGCTGGCCATTCAGAGGCGCAGCCGCCGGTGCAGTTGCTCACGGCACTGCCTGACATGTCGGAGTTGAAGGTGTAGACGGTCCTTCCGTCGGAGGCGGCCGCGAGCACGTTCCCCCGCGCGGTCATCGCTGCCACGACAACGGCCTTGGCAGCCGGGGGCGCTGCGGCGGCGGGCACCGCAGTCTTCACCGGCGGGACGGTCGGTACCGGTGACGGTGTTGAGGTGGCCGTGGTTGGGGTGGTCACGGCGACCGGCGCAGCCGTGCCACCGCCGGCGGATCCGACGGACCCTCCACAGGCGGCAAGTCCGAGTGCCATGGCCGTCATTGCCAGGCGTCCGATCGTCACGCGTTGCATGCCTTTCTCCACACGAGCGGGTTGTGCCGAGAGTGTCCAACCGACCGCGTCGGTACGCGCAACGTCTGAACGTCTTAAGACGTGCGGGCCCGTGGGAGCGCGGGCGCGGCCGCCGCTCAGGAAACGACGGCGAAGACCACCCAGGCTCCGGCCCCGCGCAGGGACATCCACTGTGTTGGGACCGCTGGCGCCGGCCCCGTGCGAACGAGGCCGCCACCTGCAGGCGCCCGCTACCGGCTGTCATGTACTGCTACCGTGAGGGGCATGAATGACAGCGTCAGCATCTCAGCAGCGCTTCGGCTCGCGGCAGCGAACCTGGCGTCGGCCGCCGCCGGCGTGGGGAGGCTGCTCGAGTCGATCGCCGAAGCCTTGGAACCCGAGGACGATCTGCCGACAGCTCCGCGCCGTGCCACCAAGAGGCGGGGCCCCTCGCCCCGCAAGACACAGTCGACCACCAAGCCGTCGCCGCGGCCGCGGAAGAAGTCCGCCGCGGCCAAGCCATCGGGGACGAGGAAACCGTCCGGGCAGCGCGCCGGGCGCGCCACGCGTGAGCGACGACCCTCCGCCTGAAACAGACCTGAGCGGGCTCTCGGCGTCCCTGCAGTCGGACGCCCGTGACTCGGCAGTCTTCTTTCGGGTGCTTTGCGCGACGCTCGAGAACGCGCTGCCACAGAACACCACGGTCGAGCGCGAGCACAGTCTCTTCAAGAAGAAGCGGCTGGCACGCATGGTCAGCGTCCACCTCGGCGACGAGACGTTCGAAGCGGAGATGGGGCAGGGCCGGCTGGCGTGCCGCCACATCCATGCCGTGCATGGCGTGGGTGGCGGCCTTCCCTATTCGAAAGAGATCGGGATGGAGCAGTGGGTGGCCGCCCTGCTAGCGAGCGTGGCGCAGGACGCGCAAGCGAGAGCCGCAGCGACCGACGCGCTGCGGTCGCTGACGACCTGAGGCGCACGGGGCCCGCGCTGGGCACCCTCCTACACTGGGGCCGGCCATGACCGATGTTCCGCCGCAGGAGCAGGATCTCGACGCCCTCGCCGCGTCGCTGCGCGCGGATGCCAGCGACATCGGCGTCTTCTTCCAGGTGCTGGCGACAAAGTTGAGCGACTCGATGCCCGGCACCGTGGACCTGGAGCGCGAGGGCGGTCTCTTCAAGAAGGACCATCCGGTGAAGAGGATCACCGTCCACGCCGGCGCCGACCTGTTCGAAGCCGAGATTCGCCACGGCGCCGTGGCCGCACGCCATGCGCACGCGGTCCGGGGAATCACTCTGCGCTCCGAGGAGCTGGACTTCCAGGCGTGGCTGCGCGCGCTGCTCGGCGCCCTGCAGACCCGCGCGCAGAGCAGCGCGGACGCCAGCGCCGCGCTGCGCTCGCTTGTCACCTGACGCTGACGTCCATTCCGCACCTCCCAGAGGATCAGCACCGATGAGCCAGCAACCGCCTCCGCCGCCGCCAGCGCCGACCGAACTCGAGGGGCTGCCCAAGGACGCGCTTCGCCGCCTCAGCGAGCTGCAGGGGAAGGACGCGCTGTTCACGTCCGACCTGTCGGTGAACGAGTTCCTCCTCGTCAAGGAAGCGGGCTTCCATCCCCGCGGCCTGGTGGTGGGCAGCAGCATCTACCACATCGGCCTCACCACCAAGACGTGGAGTACAAGCCAGGAGGTGCAGTCGCTGACCCAGGCGATGTACGCCGCTCGAGAACTCGCCATGGCGCGCATGGAGGAGGAGGCGGACGTTCTCGGCGCCGACGGCGTGGTGGGCGTGCGCCTGGATGTGGGCTTCTATGAATGGGGCCGCGGTACCGCCGAGTTCCTGGCCATCGGAACCGCTGTTTCAGCAGAGGATGGCGGCAACTGGAAGACGCCCGAGGGCAAGCCGTTCACGTCGGACCTCAGCGGCCAGGACTTCTGGACGCTGCTGCAGTCCGGCCACGCGCCGCTCGGCCTGGTGCTCGGCACCTGCGTGTATCACGTGGCGCACCAGGGGATGTTTCAGGCGCTGGGGAACATCGGCCAGAACAGGGAGATGGGCAACTTCACCCAGGCTCTCTACGAGGCGCGCGAGCTTGCCATGGAACGCATGCAGGACGAGGCGCTCAAGCTGAAGGCCGAGGGGATCGTGGGTGTCCAGATCCAGGAGAAGTCGCACGTGTGGGGCAGCCACACCATCGAGTTCTTCGCCATGGGCACGGCGGTGCGCAAGCTTCCCGACCGGAAGATCGAGACGCCGAAGCTGGTTCTCTCCCTGGACCGCTGATGGCCGACCAGCACGCGGCAGAGCAACGTCAGCTGGAGAGCATCGCCGCGCTGGAACGCGGCGAGCTTCCGCTGGCGGCACGCGACCGCATCGAGCAGCTGCGCGAGGCAGGTGCCGCCTGGACCAGCGATCTCTCCGTCGCCGAGCTCGCGGCGGTGCGCCACGCCGGCTTCGAGCCGGTGGGGATGGTGATGGGCTCGAGCGTCTACCGCATCGCCGCGCAATGGGGCTACAGCACGGTCTTCGGCCTCGGTGCGACCGGCGGGGCCGTCCAGACCTACCCATGCCCGCACGGCTACGGCTACTACCGCGCGGGCCCTGATCACCGCTACGGCTACAACTGGGAACACACCATGTACGAGCAGGGCGTCGTCGACGCCCGCGACGCGGCCCTGGCACGGATCACCGAGGAGGCGCGCGACCTGGGCGCGCATGGGGTGGTCGGCGTGCGCCTCCTGCGACGGCACCTCGAGGGCGTGGGCAACGCGCTGGAATTCACCGTGATCGGCACCGCGATCAGGCGCGCCGGCGGTCCGCACCTGGACCGTCCCTTCATGTCCCACCTCGACGGGGTGGCGTTCAGCAAGCTGATCCACGGCGGCTACGTGCCCGTCTCCCTCGTGGTGGGCATCGGCGCCGTGGAGATCGATCCGGGTTGCGGCACCGAATGGCTGCTGCGCTCGTGGAACAACGTGCGCGTCGAACAGGTCAGCGACGGCATCGAGGCAGCCCGGCTGCTCGGCATCAGCCGCCTCGAGGCCGAGATCGGCGCCGGTGACGCCGACGGGGCGGTCGGGGTCGACGTCGACTTCGCCACCCACGAGGTCAGCAACGGCGCGCTGCTCGTCGAACTGCTCTCGGTCGGCACTGCCGTACGCCGCTATGCCAAGGATCCCCTCGACGAGGAACCGCTGCCGATCATGAGGTTGCACTGATGCCGGTGGCGCCGCATCCGCGCGCTGACGCAGCCCTGCAGTGCCTGGCGACAGGCCGTGGCCAGCGCCACGAGGGGCGGCGCTTCAGCAGTGATCTCTCCGTCGACGAGGCGGTGCTGCTCAAGGAGATCGGCTACGAACCGCTCGGCCTGGTGGTGGGCAGCGGCGTGTATCACATCGGCTACCAGACGCAGAACTGGAGCACCAACGAGGAGATGGGTGGCCTGACCGAGGTGATGTACGCCGCCCGCACCGACGCCGTCCGCAGGATGGAGCGGCATGCGCAGAGCGTCGGTGGCCAGGGGGTGGTCGGCATGAAGCTCGACGTGCGCATCCACCACGGTCGCGAAAGCCTGGCGGAGTTCGTCGCGATGGGCACCGCGGTGGCCAATCCGAGCGTGCGCTCACCCCGGCTGTGGCTGAGCGATCTCTCCGGCCAGGACCTGTACCTGCTGGTGCGCGCCGGCTACGAACCCGTGGGGCTGGCATTCGGTGCGTGCGTGTACCACATCGCCCACCAGGGGCTGTCGACGTGGTTGGGCCAGGCAACTCAGAACGTCGAGCTGGGCAACTACACAGGGGCGCTGTACGAGGCGCGTGAGCTGGCCATGACGCGCATGCAGGAGGAGGCACGAGGCACCGGTGCGCAGGGGATCGTGGCCATGCGCATCGAGCAGGCGTCGCACATCTGGGGCAGCCACGTCATCGAGTTCCTCGCCATCGGCACCACCGTTGCCCTGGCGAAGTCGGGTCATCGCCGGCTCGACCCCACCATGGTGCTGCCGCTCAACGATGCGGACGTCGCGCTGACCGACGCGACGTCGCAGTAGAGCTGCGCAACAAGCCGCCGGTCAGGCCGGCTGGCCCATCCAGTTCTCCTGCTGGAGCATGGTGGTCACCTCGTCCAGCGACATGTCGGTGCTGGGCAGAATGATTTCGCTGGTGGAGAGGTCCTCGTGGGACAGCTGCGTGCCCGTGGACTTGACGAAGGCGGTGACCTCGCCGAGAGCAGCGTGGAACGCGGCGTCGTCGCCGGACCGGACGGCGTCAACGAGGCGGTGGTCGTAAGCGTCGAGCTGCGGGCGTGCCGGCTCCGACAGGCGGTACTGCTCATCGCCGTGGATGCGCACGACGATGCCGCCGTCGGGGAGCGCGGGAGCGGCGGCCGGTGCGGCGAGCCCGAGCTGTGACTTCATGGCGGCGAGCTTGGCCTGAACGTTGCTGTCGACAACGGTCGCGGTGATCTGGTCGTCGAGCGCATTGCCGCCACCGCCGAGGAGCGGCGCGTCGAGGACGCCGCTGTCCAGCAGGGAATCCACCGCGTCGGCGTGCGCCTGCGTGCGGGCGATCTTGTCCTGGGCGCGCTGCATCATCATCGCCGCGTCCGAGGTGTGCTCGCCGATGCCGGCGAGGGTGTCGCCCGCCGCGCTCGTCGCTTTGGACGCCTCGTACGACGCCTTGAGCGCCTCGCGCTGGTTGGCGAATGCCGCCACCCGCTGCTGGTACCGCTGAATGCCCTGCTGCAGCTTGGCGACCTGCGCGGCGATCGACTGGATTTGCGGGTTGAGCTGCTGACGCTGTTGGCCGAGCACCTCCGCCTGGGTCAGCGCCTGGGTGGCGAGATCCTCCTTGCCTGACTGCATCGCCTGCTGCGCCGCGGTGTTGAGCTGGCCGATGCGCTTGTCCATCTCGGCCGCCTGGTTCTCGAGGCGCTTCTGCCCGGTGCTCGCCTCGACCAGGGCGGTGCGCAGCTTCTGCTGCTGCTCGAGCAGCTGCTGGTAGGAAAGGTCGATCGCCTGCGAAGGATCCTCGAGCCGGTCGAGAGCGGCGTTGCTCTTCTGCTGGAAGATGTTGCTGAAGCGCCGGAACACGCTCATGGAATGCCTCCTAGCCGTCGGACCGGGCGGTTGCCGGGCGGCTCGATTCTAAGCGTGTCGGTGAGAGGGCCGAGCCCGCACAGTGGTCCGACCACGACGTCGCTCAGTACGCGAACTAGGAGCCCCAGGCGTTGGCCGCGTAGCGCGTCAACCGCGTACGCGGCGCCACCACGGCAGGGCTCGGATCCGCTCCAGCTCTGCCGTGGCAGCGTCGGCCATGTTCATCTGCTGGTGGAGAAGGCTGATGATCTCGCGCTCGCGCTCGCGGGCCTCAGTGGCGTCGCGACGGTGCTCCGCCTGCTCGATCCCGGCGCGCTCGCGCCACGTCCGCAGGCCCATGGTGAGGGTGGCGATGCGCCGGTCCCTGTCGGCGACGGCGGTGCGCAGGCGGATCATCTCGACGAAGGTATCGATCGCCTGGAGCTGCAGCGCGAGGATCACGGGGGTGTCGTCGACAGGCACGGGGGCGCGGCGTGCGCCCTGCCCGGTGCCGACCAGCTCGACGACGCGGTTGCGGGTGTCCTCGACGGGCTCGCCGGGGGACGCGTGCACGGCCATGGGGATCTCCTGCGGGACGTGAAGTGGGACGGAGAGACCTCGCTGAGCCTGACCGTACACCTGAATGGCCGCCAGTGCACGGCTGAGCAGCGCGCGAGAGGTCTAGCTGGCGTCCTTGAGGAGGTGCTCGAGCTCGCGCGCGATGTCGCCGGGCTGGCGAAGGTGCCCCGAGCCCACCAGACCGACGACGGTCTCGAGGACCTCCTCGCGCAGCAGCGGCTCGGTCGCCACCGAGGCCGCGTCCGCGGCGGCCACGGTCGCGATCGCCGCCTCCAATTCCGCCTCCTCGACGGCAAGGCGCGCCTCGAGCAGGGCGATCCTGGCGGCGGTGACGTCAGCGAGTGTCGGCGCGTTGCCGGCGCGGTCCGTGCGGCTCGCATCGGCCGGCCAGGCCAGGGCGGCGTCCTCCTCAGGCTCCTCACGAAGCCGTGCGGCGCGGTCGCTGAGGCTGAGCGATACGAGGAACGCCGCAAGGACGCCCAGGCCGACGATCCCCAACGCGAGGAGGTCGGCGGCGAGCTGCGGGTTGTGGGCGCGATTGGCGCCCCAGGCG
>CATPAP010000200.1 GCA_955651875.1 Candidatus Dormiibacterota bacterium | reverse complement strand
TCGGGGGCTCCGACGAGGTGTACTCACCGGGGGCCGTGCCGCCGACCTACGCCGCGTCCTACTGCCTGTTTCCCACGCTGGCCCAGCTCTTCGGCGACGCTGAGGTGGGCGTGAACCTCGCCGGTCTCGTCCATGGCGAGCAGTCATTCGAGTGGCTGACGTCCGTCCGTGCTGGCGACGTCATCGACGCGGCGGCAGTCATCGCGTCCGTCGAGGAGAAACGCGGCATGACCTTTCTCGGCATCGAGCACGAGGCCAAAAGACAGGACGGCGAGACCGTCTGTCGCGGCCGCTCCCTGATGATCATCCGATGAGCGAGGCGGCAGCGGCGACGCGCAGCGCACTATCCATCGGGGACGAGATGACGCCGCTGGCGCGCACCGTCACTCAGGAGCAGATCAACGCCTACGCGGACGCCTCGGGCGACCACAACCCGATCCATGTCGATCCGGAGTTTGCCCGCGGCGTGGGGTTGCCCGGGACTATCGCGCACGGCCTGCTCGACATGGGCATCCTCACCGAGGCGGTGGCGCGCTGGGCAGGCGGGTACGAGCAGGTGGCATCGGTGAGCTGCCGTTTCTCCAAGCCTCTTCTTCCCGGCGAAACGGTGACATGCACCGGCCGGGTCATCGACATCGATGAAGCCGAGGCGATCGCCACTGTGGAGCTCGAGGCCACCTCGAGCGGCGGCGCACGCGTCCTCACCAACGGCCGGGCCACCGTCCGGCTCCCACGTCAGCGGGAACACACCAGATGAGCTTCGACTTCAGCTACACGCAGGAGCAGGAGGAGATCCGCAAGCTCGCCCATGAGTTCGCGGTGAACGAGATGCGCCCCGTCGCCGCGGACTACGACGAGAAGGAGGAGACTCCCTGGGCGGTCATGCACAAGGCGCATGACCTCGGCCTGGACGCGGCCAGCGGCTTCCCTGAGGAATACGGCGGCGGCGGCCTCGACCTGATGACCTCGCTCATTCTCGCCGAGCAGATGTCCTGGGGTGACGCGGGCATCGCGGTGGCGATCAGCGCCAGTGGCCTGGCGGGCGCAGCGATCATCGCCATGGGCACCGACGAGCAAAAGAAGAAATACATCGGCATGCTGTGCGACCCTAAGCAGCTCCGAATCGGCGCCATGGGCCTGACCGAGCCGAACAGCGGCTCGGACTCGATGGCGCTGGAGACGACAGCAGGCAAGGTGAATGGCGGCTACGTGCTCAACGGCACCAAGCAGTTCTGTACCAACGGCGGCATCGCCGACGTCCAGGTCGCCTTCGCCACCACCGACAAGTCGGCCGGCGCTGCGGGAATCGCCGGCTTCGTCATCGAGAAGGACACGCCCGGGATGCGCCAGGGGCGCAAGGAGAAGAAGCTCGGTGTGCGCGCCTCACACACCGCACAGGTCATCTTCGAGGACTGCTTCGTGCCCGAGGAGGCACGGCTCGGCTTCGACAAGGACGGCAACGCCACCGGTCCGGGCGCCATCGGTGCGCTGCTCATGCTCGAGGCGACGCGGCCGATGGTCGCGGCCGCAGCCGTGGGCATTGCGCGCGCGGCCTTCGAGTTCGCCCGTGACTACTCACTGGAGCGACAGGCGTTTGGCAAGCCGATCGCCCGACATGAGGCGATCGCATTCAAGATCGCCGACATGGCCACGGAGATCGACGCCGCGTGGCTCCTGACACTGCGTTCGGCGTGGATGGCGCAGAACGGGATTCCCTTCGCGCGCGGCGAAGGGTCGATGGCCAAGCTGATGGCGGGAGACGTCGCCATGCGCGTCACCACCGACGCGGTGCAGGTGCTCGGCGGCTATGGGTACATCAAGGAGTACCCCGTGGAGCGCTTCATGCGCGACGCCAAGATCTATCAGATCTGGGAGGGCACGGCGGAGATCCAGCGTCTGGTGATCAGCCGCCTGATCCTCGGCGAGCGCAAGGCCCTCGACGCCCGTCCGCGGGTGATCAAGGAAGACCAGCTGGCCGCTGACGCCGTCGCCGCGGGGCGCTGACCCGGGCCGCTGACTGACGCGTCAGCGGTCGCCGGCGTGCCGTTGGTGGCCGCGATGGATCTCGGCCTCGGCCGCCGCCCGACTGTCCCAACCGCGCACGTGGGTGAGCTTGCCCGGCTCAAGCTCCTTGTAGATCTCGAAGAAATGGGCAATCTCGAGGAGCAGCGGCTCGGGCACGTCGTCGAGCTCCTTCCATTCGACGCGGCTGTCTGCAGAGGGGACCATGAGCAGCTTGGCGTCGGGTCCGTGCTCATCGGTCATCCAGAAGACACCCAAGGGGCGGCAGAAGACATGGCAGCCCGGGAAGGTCGGCTCCCCGAGAAGGATCAGCGCATCGAGCGGATCGCCGTCCTCGCCGAGAGTGTCGATCACGAACCCGTAGTCCGCCGGGTAGCGGGTCGCCGTGAAGAGCTCGCGGTCGAGCCTGATGGCGTTCACCGCCGGGTCCCACTCGAACTTGTTCCTGCTGCCCTTGGGAACCTCGACGACGACGTCGACGCGGAGGAGGTCACTCACGTGATGTTGTCTTCTCAATGAGGAGCGCATCAAAGCGGGGTGCCGGCTCTGCGGCCTCGGCGACGGCAGCGTAGCCGCCGGGCGAACCGTCGATACAGGCGACGATCACCTCGTCTATTGCAGCATCGACCCAGGACTCACGGCGGGCTCAAGCGTACGCCTTGGCCCTCGTCGCGCCAAGGGCTCGTTGCGCCGGTGGCATGCCGGTCCGCCGAGGGACCGCGAAGCCCCCGTCACCGAGGCGGCCGCTGACGACGCTTGGCGATAATCGGCAGCCGTCGCAGCACCAAGCGCATCGGGAGAGCGGAGATGTTCGACCTCAGCGGCAAGGTTGCCGTCGTCACGGGTGGCTCGCGCGGACTCGGCCGCGCCGACTGCCTCGCGCTGGCACGAGCCGGGGCCGACGTCGTGGTCACAGACATCCTCATCGAGTCCGACCCCAACATCGTCGAGGCGGCCGAGGCTGCCAACTCAGCTCTCGCTCAGCTCTTCACCTCACAGCACGACGTGTACTCCGAGAAGACCAGCGAGGAGATCCGGCAGATGGGCCGGCGCTCAGCGGCGCTGAAGATGGACGTCACCGACCGCGACCAGGTCCGCGATGTCTTCGCGCAGGTCAAGAAGGAGTTCGGCTCCATCGACATCCTCGTCAACAACGCGGGCACGCTCGACCACATCGCCCAGATCGAGAACCAGAGCGAGGATCTGTGGGAGCGCGACCTGCGTGTCAACCTCACCGGGGCGATGCTCTGCACCAAGGCGGCATGGCCGTACATGCGCGAGAAGAATTGGGGACGGGTCATCTACATGGCCTCGGTGGCAGGCACGCTCGGTGGTTTCGGACAGGCGTCGTACTCCACGACCAAGGCCGGCCTCATTGGGCTGGGCAAGTCGATGGCGCTGGAGGGTGCGCGCTACGGCATCACCGCCAACGTCATCGCGCCCGGGATCATCAGCACCGAGGCTTTCAAGGCCGGCAGCCAGAAGATGAACGACCGTATGGTGCTGCGCACCGCTCTGCGCAGCGCCGGTGAGCCCGACGACATCGCCCACGCGATCTGCTTCCTGGTGTCACCGGAGGCGCGCTACATCACCGGACAGGTGCTCACGGTCGCCGGAGGCATCGATCTCTTCGTCTTCTGAGCGCAGCAGTCCAGCGATGACCCGTCCCGGCGACCAGCTCGAGGTGGGAGTGACCTACCTGCCCGCTGCGGTGGGGCCGTACCTCTGGCAGGAGTTCGACCCGGTCAGGGTGGCGCACGACCTTGCGGCCATCGCGGCGCGTCGTATCCCCGTGGTGCGGACGCTGCTCAGCTGGGATGCGTTCATGCCCAACGATCGCGTGCCCAGCGCGCGCCGCATCCGCGACCTGGAGACGCTCTTGAACGGGGCACACGAGCTTGGCCTGCGGGTCATTCCAACGCTGTTCGCGCAGTCGATCGGCGACTGCGTGCTCCTGCCCGCCTATGCCATCGACCGGCGTGCTCCGCGGCGCGGGGTGCGCTGCGTCACCGACGCCCGCGTCGTCGACGGAGGACCGCGCGACATCTACGCCGACCCGCTCATGCTCGAGGTCCAGGTGCGATGGCTCGATGCTCTGCTCGCGGGCTTCGCCGGCCACCCCGCGATCGCGGCCTGGGATTTCGGCAACGATCCGGCGACGACGGTGAGGCCGCGGCGGATCGCCGAGATGGCCGCCTGGGCCGGGCTCCTCGCCGAGCGCGTCCACGCCCAGGACGAGGAGTGCCGCCTCACGCTTGGGCAGGGCGACGTCACCAGCGGCCGCGGTGTGCGGCTCGCCGCCCTGGCCGCCCACGTCGACACACTCGGCCTGGCGGTGCGGCCGCAACGGCTGCCACTGCCCGGGGACCCGCTCGATCCCGGGAGGGCGCTGTTCATCGCGGAGCTGGCGCAGGCGCTCGCCGGTCCGACGGCGCCTCTTGTGGTGGAGGTGGGCATCGCGTCAGGGGAGATCGTCGACGCCGACTCCGACGCCGCGGCGGCCCATGACCGGGTCACCGCGCCACCGGACGACGCGCGTCGCAGCGCAGATGAGCTGCTGCAACGACTGGTCAGCGCCGGTGTGGCCGGCATTCACGCCGGAGCTTGGTCGGACTGGGGCGAGCGCTTGCTCGAGGCGCCACCGGCCGATCGCAGGCCGTGGTTGGCGAGGCTGGGAATCGTTGACAGCACAGGGGTTTCCAAACCCGTCGCCGGTGCCTGGGGGGCGCTCGCCGGGCGCGAGCACGCGGTCGCGTCGCCGTCGCCGTATCCATCAACCATCGACAGCGAGTCGTACTACGCCAACCTCCCGGACTCACTGCTCGACGTGCACGCGTCGTGGCAGGGCGACCGGGGTGACGGGCCTGCTATTCTCGACTGAGCGTCGACTCGGAACGGTCAACCGCTTGCGGTCGCGCTCTAGATCGCGCTGATCGCAGGTTCCCGGTGCTGACCCGGGACGTCCTGCGCGGGGTCGGTGGCGCGAGCGTGCCGTGTTGTTCGACGTCAGCGCGAGTCTTGGAGGACCACAAGTGCCCGCTGGCCGCATCAAGATGATCAGCCCCGACCGCGGCTTCGGTTTCGTCCGCGGTGACGACGGCTCGGAAGCGTTCTTCCACCGCACCGAGCTCACCAGCGTCGACTTCGACAGCCTGGAAGAGGGAGAGTCGGTGACCTTTGAGGTGGTCGACAGCCCCAAGGGACCGCGCGCCCGCAACCTGCAGAAGGGTGGTTGAAGCAGATCGCCTAGCGCGATCCGTTCTCGTAGTCCTCCGATTGCGCGCTGAGCAGGTCCCCGCGGCCATCTAGCTGCAACATCCGTTGCGCAGCGCTGCGCACACGCTGCGCGTCAAGACCGCGCAGCCGCACGATGATCTGGCGCGCCTCGGTCTGCGGATATGACCCGGCGGCAACGTCCTCGAACTCCTCGCCGAGCCGCCGCAGCGAGGGATAGAGCTCGGCCTCCGGCACACCGCGGTAGCGCACCTCGGTCACCAGCGACGCCGTGCCGCCGGTGAAGAAGCGCGGGATGAGCTCCTCCTCGACGATGGTTGTGAACTCGCGAGGGACGCCGGGTAGGATGAACAGCCAGCGTTCCTCGCCGAGGTCGTATGCCATCGGTGGCGCCATGCCGCGGCGGTTGGGCAGCACGACGCCCCCCGCCGGGACCATCGCGCAGCGTCGGTTGCCCTCGCTGACGACGTTCTCGGCGATCCAACCGGCCGCGTGCATCCGTGCCACCATCCCGGTGATGCCGGCCAGAGCCACGGCGTTCTCCTCGAGCGGGCGGTCAAGCGCGCCGGCCACCGCCTCGAAGGTGCGGTCGTCCGGGGTTGGGCCGATCCCGCCGCACACCGCGATCCGGGTCACCTCCGGATCGTCCGCCGCGCGGCGGATAGCGCCCGCGACATCCGCGAGGCCGTCTGCAACAACCTCGATACGGCGC
>CATPAP010000199.1 GCA_955651875.1 Candidatus Dormiibacterota bacterium | reverse complement strand
CGGAGCGGCGCTGCGCGCGATCGCGGACGGCCATCCACTCGAGGATGCGGTCCTTCACCTTGGCCAGGCCATAGTGGTCCTCGTCGAGGATCGCCGCGGCGCCCTCGATGTCGATCTGCTCGACGGGACGGTCGCCCCACGGCAGGTCGAGCAGCCAGTCGACCCAGGTGCGCACCATGCCCAACTCCGGCGATGCGCTGGGGATCTGTTCGAGGCGCGCCACCTCCTTGAGAGCGCGCGCGCGGACCGTGGGCGGCATGCCGAGGGCCTCGATTCGGCCGGTGAGATCCTCGCCGTCGTCGGCCTCGCCGTCGAGCTCGGCCAGCTCCTTGCGCACCGCTCGCAGCTGCTCGCGGAGGATGTGCTCACGCTGCGACTTGTTGATGGTCCGCTGCACGTCCTCGTGGATGCGCGTGCGCATCGACGCCACCTCGATCTGGCGGCCGAGAAGGGGCGCGAGGCGGCGCAGCCGGCCGACCGCGTCGAGGGTTTGGAGGAGCTCGACGCGCTCGGCGACGGTCAGGTCGGGTGCGGCCGACGCGATGTCGGCAACACGCGCGGGGGCGGTGGCTCGTGCCATCGCCGCGGCGACCTCGGGGGAAACCTGGCCGCCGGCGGTGACGTACTGCGCGAAGAGCTCGCGGACGCTGCACGCGAGCGCGTCGGCCTCAGTCCCGGACACCTCCGCATCGTCGACGGGCGTGAATGCCGCCGACCAGTGTTCGCCGTCGGCCTCGAAGGAGTGCAGGAGCACCCGCTGCTGTCCCTCGACGAGGGCATGGGCGCCGGCTCCCGGGATCAGCCGCAGCGCGCCGACGGTGGCCACGACGGCGATCTGGTAGAGATCGTCGATCCCGACATCGTCCGGCTCGGCGTCGCGCTGGACGGCGAGGATGACGCGCGCGTCTCCGTTGATCGCAGCCTGCAGCCCGGCGACCGAGCGCGGCCGGCCCGCAGCGAGTGGAGCGAGTTGTTGGGGGAAGACGACGTTGTCGCGCAGCGGAACCACCGGGAGCCGGGCGGGATCGGCGCCGAGCCCTGGGGGTTGTTGGGTAGCCATTGGAGGAGGATACCCGCACCTGCCGGGTTCAACCGCGGCGAATCAGGTGGCGTCGGCGAGCGCCCAGTCGCGCTCGAAGGCCTCCGCGAAATACGCGGTTGCCACAGCGTCGTCGACGCGCAACGCGGTCTCGAAGGACGCCCCGAGGCCGGCTGCGCTCCAGTTCGCCGACATCAGCAGGACGGAGCGGTCGACCACCATGCCCTTGGCGTGTCCTGTGGTGCAGCGCCCGGGGTTCATGACGCGGGCGGGGATGTCGCGCTCGCGCAGGGTCGCCGTATCCCCGCCGGCGGGCGGCACGCCGAGGAGCACGCGCACGTCCGTGCCACCCCGGCGCAGCTCCGCGAGCCGATCGACCAGCGGCCGCACCTGGTGCGCCCAGGTGTGGATGTACGGAACGGTCAGCAGGCAGCGACGGGCGGGCGCCTCGAGCGCGGTCTCGATGGCGGTGCGGACGGCGCGCGCGTCGGTCGCCAGCTGGAGGCGTCGCGGCGAGAGCTCGACGGTGAGCGGTGGCACGCTCGGCTGGGGGCTGCCCACCGGCGGGATGCCGGGCACCTCCTCGACCGCCCAGACCGGCGGAGGGGGCACGGACTCACGCCACACGGCGGTGATCCGGGACCGCGCCGCCACCGCAAGGGTCGGCGCTCCGTCGACGAACGCCCACCATTCCCGCGTGCCGGTCAGCGGCTCAGAGTCCGGCGGCAGGCGCCCGTGCCGGTCGGCGGGTGCATCGCGGTTGATGAGGTTGCCGGTCCCCACCGCGAGCCGGTCGCCGTCGGCGACGATGAGCTTCCAGTGCGCCTCGCGCAGGCCGTCGTGGCGGCGCACCCGGCAGGGCACGTGGATGCCCCGCTCCGCCGCGCGGCGAAGCTCGTCGAGGCAGCCGCGGTTGTCGCCGGCGTGACCGTCGAGGAGGAGGCGGACACGCACGCCGCGCTCGACAGCGCGAGGAAACATCCATCCGTAGCTCGGGCCCACCTCGTAGACGGCCACGTCGAGCCTGGTTGTCGGTGCTTCGACGAATCGGTGCAGGAGGGTCCCCGCGGAGTCGGGTCCAAGCGCGCAGGTGAGCCGGGTCACGGTGCGCCGAGCGAGAGGACGCTGACGAGCATGCGCGGGCCACAATAGGCGCCATCGACGAGATTGAGGGAGCGTTCCCGCCTGCGCCGCCGCCGCTCCCGCCGGCCTGGCGCATCCATGCGCCCGCGTTTCCGTATCACGAGGTGCCGCCGGCGCAACCCCCGCCCCGCCGCGCCCGCGGCTGGCGCGGTGGCCTGGCGATGCTCCTCGCCGGCCTCGCCATCGGTGGCCTCGTCGTCTTCGCGGCGGTGCAGGGTCGCGAGCACTCGAGTGTCGCCGAGGTGCAAGTCAACGGCAGCCCCGCGCACACCGGCACCACCGCGGCAGTCGACGTGAGCCGTCAGCTGGCCCCGGCGGTGGGCACAATCATCGCCACGCTCCAGGGATCCACCGGCCTGGGCAGCGGGTTCGTCATGGCCAAGGACCCTGCGGTCAGCTACCTGGTGACCAACAACCACGTCGTCTCAGGCGCCACCGCCCTCCACGTGGTCATGCCGGACGGGAAGGAGTTCACGGCCAAGCTGGTCGGCACCGACGCGCTCGACGACATCGCGGTGGTGAGCGTGCCGAGCACCTCGCTGCCACAGGCTACGTTCGGCACATCCGCCAAGCTCTCCGTGGGTGAATCGGTCATCGCCATCGGCTCGCCTCTCGGCGACCAGGGTTCGGTGACGGTCGGCGTGATCAGCGCGCTGCACCGCACCATCCAGGCCAGCGGCGAGATCGGATCGTCATCGGAGACGCTCGAAGATGTGCTCCAGACCGACGCCTCGATCAACCCGGGCAACAGCGGCGGACCGCTCGCCGACTCGTCCGGTGACGTGGTGGGCGTCAACGTCGCCACCGCCGGCAACGCCAGCAACATCGGCTACAGCATCCCCGCGGACCTGGCACGCTACGTCGCCGAGACACTCATCGCCGGCCAGAAGGTACAGCACCCATTCCTCGGGGTTGGCTACCACACCAGCATCGAGGCCATCGAGAGGGGCACCCCATTCAGCGGACCCGGCGTCATGGTGGACACCATCAGCGCTGGCACGCCCGCGGCGCATGCCGGCTTCCAGGTCGGCGACATCCTCGTGGCCATCGACGGCGTCGCCATCGACAATGGTCAGACGCTCGGCGGGCTCATCCAGGTCCGTCATGTCGGGGATGCCGTCGCCTGCACGGTGCGCCGCGGCAGCCAGACGCTGACGCTGCATGCAACGCTCGAGGAACGTCCCAACACCTGATCGCCTACGCCCCTCAGCGCGGCACGGGGCTGCGCACTGTCGCGGGCACGCGCGAGCGCCGTGTGCTCCACGCCGGCTGCCGCTCGACGAACTCGTAGAGCGCGGCCGGGCGTCCGGGGCCGTTCTTGGCGACGCGCCCGGTGGCGCGCACCAGGCCGGACTGCTCGATCCCGCGGCGGAAGTTGGATGGCTCGTAGGTGACCCCGCTGATCGCCTCGAAAACGCGCCGCGCCTGGGGCATGGTGAAGTGCTCGGGGAGAAGACCAACCGCGATGTTCGACCACCACACCTTGCCGCGCAGCCTCTCGACTGCGTCGGCGATGACGTCTGCATGGTCGAAGGCCAGCCGCGGCAGTTCATCGACCGAAAACCATCGCGCCGCAGACTCCTCTTGGCGGAGCACCGCCGCGTCGATGAGCCCCAGGTATGCGACCGAGGGGATCCACCCGCGGGGATCCCGCGAGGGATCTCCATAGGTCTGCAGCTGCTCCATGTACACCGCGCCGACGCCTGTCTTCTCGGTGAGCTTGCGCTGCGCGGTCTCCTCCGGACGCTCGTCCCCGCTCATGAAGCCACCGGGGAGTGACCACATGCCCGCGTGCTGCTCCTCCTCCCGCCGCACCAGGAGCACGTGGAGGCGACCCGCCACGGGCGCGAGCACGACCGGGAGTGCGGTGAGACCGGCGGGAGCTGCAAAGCCGGCGCTGTTGACGGCGCGCATCGGGTCGTTCATCGTGCGATCAACGTAGCAGCCGCGTACGTCGAGCACCACCGTGTCTCCGCCGCGGCCATGTCGACACGGCGCATTGACGGGAACGCACGCCGCGCCCTACGATGGCGCCCTCGGCGTGCACCTGCTCGCCGTCAGAACCAGAGGAGTTCAGAAATGGTCTGCATCGGCACGGACGTCCGCCCGTGGGGCGGCACAGTCTTGCCGTCGGAGGCCGCACCCTAGGTAGCACCGCTCTCGAGCGAGGCTCACCGGGATCGTGCGGCACCGGCCGGCGCGATCCTTTTTCTTGTCCCCAAGGGGACGTTGATTCGGTGAGTTGGAGCACGAGATGGAATCCCTGGTTGACACGGTGCCCGCAATCGACGTTGTTGGCCTGAGCAAGTCATTCCGCAAGCAACGCGGGAGCCTGCTGCGCCGCCGCGCTGAACAGCGCAAGCTTGCGCTCGACCGCGTGTCGCTGCGCGTCGAGCGCAGCGAGATCGTCGGCATCGTGGGCCTGAACGGCAGCGGGAAGTCGACGCTGGTGCGCGTGCTCGCCACCCTCACGACGCCGGATACAGGCACGGTCCGCATCTTCGGCCGCGACGTCGTCGAGGACGCACCGGTGGTGCGCCGGCACATCAACCGGGTGTCCGTGGACGCCGCCTTTGCCAAGGAGATGAGCCCGTGGGAGAATCTCAGCTTCGCTTCGCGACTGTACGGCGACCGTGGGCCCGACCGCCGCGAACGGGCGCTCGCGGCGCTTGCCCGGCTGGGACTGCCTCGTGACACGGCGGACAGGCCGATGAAGCAGCTGTCACGAGGACAGCAGCAGAAGGTCGCGATCGCGCGCAGCCTGCTCACCTCGCCGTCGTTGCTGCTCATGGACGAGCCCACCACCGGCCTCGATCCGCGCAGCAAGCGTGAGGTCCAGGCCTTTGTCCGCACACTGCACGCCGACAGCGACGCCACCGTGCTCGTGTGCACTCACGACCTCGACGAGGCCGAGGCACTGTGCAGCCGTGTGCTCATGCTCGACCGCGGGCGCGTCGTCGCCGACGGCACTGCGGCGGAGTTGCATGCTCGCCATGGCGAGGCGACCGACGCCAGCCTCGAGGACGTCTTCCTGCGCCTCACCGGCCGCAGCTTCGGCGATGACAGCGACGAGGAGCACGACGACGTCGTCGTCGACCTGCAGGCTACGGAGGCAGGGTGATGAGCGCACCTGCGTCGCTGCGCTGGGAGACGACCGCGTTCCGCGGCTTCTTCGAGCGCCAGGTCCACCTCTACCGCCGCTATTGGGTCTGGGAGGTGGTGTGGTTCCTGTACAGCGTGGCCACCGTGCTCAGCGTCGGCTACCTGGCCAGTGGCCTCAACGCGATCGGGGCCGGCGAAACGGCGGTCGGCGTCCACCGCGTCCAGCTCTACCTGCTCGTTGGGGCCCTGCTCTGGAACTTCATGTCGCTGGTCTTCCACGAGACGTCGTTCGCGATCGCATGGGAACGCTGGGAGGGAACCATGGAGTACACCTTCATGGCGCCGGTGCGACGGCTCACCCATCTCGCCGGGGTGAGCTGCTTCTCGCTGCTCTATGGCCTGATACGGAGCGCACTGATCGTCATCGTCGTGGTGCTCGCCATCCACGTCGATCTCTCGCATGCCGACCTCGGTGCCGCAGCCGCCGTGCTCGCCGCGTCGACGCTCCCGCTCACCGGGCTGGGCATCTACGTCGCCATCCTGCCGCTTCTCTCCCCTGAGAAGGGCGAGCAGATGGCCTTCGCGGTCGAGGGAATCCTGCTGCTGGTGTCGGGCGTGTATTATCCGCTGACGGTCCTGCCGGCAGCCTTCCAGGTGTTCGGCGACATCTCGCCGCTGACCTACACCCTCGAGGGCATCCGCGACGCCCTCCTCAACGATCGCGGCGTGGTCGACCTGCTGCCCACCATCGGGCTGCTGATCGGCATGGGCGCGGTGCTGGTGGTCACCGGCCTGGTCGCCTTCAACGCCGCCGAGCGGCGCGCCAAGAGGATGGGCCTGCTCAAGCGCAACGGATAGGCCACGGGCGCGGATGACGAATCCGTCACGACAGCGACGGGTCGTCAGCCTGCCGTCACACAGTCACCACGGACAGCCAGCGGCTCGCCCGTACGCTGACGACTGCAGTGTCCCGCTCCAACGCGACCGCATTCCGTCCACTCGGCACGCCGCGCCTGCCGCGACGCCGGTTTGCGCCGCCGACCGCGGTCCGCGTCGCCCAGTTCTGCCTGGTGACGCGCATCGCCTTCGTGATCGGCCTGCTCGTCACCGCGGGGCTGGCGGCGGCGCCGACGAACCTCGTGTTTCCCGGCTTCGGCCGGGTCAGCCTTCCCGACGGGGCGACCTGGAGGGGCCTCGCGGTGTGGATCTTCGCCGCCGCGGTCGTCGAGACAGTTCTGGTTGTGCGCCTCGGGCGCCTGCGCGCCGGCAGCCGCCGGACGATCCTGCTCGTCGAGTCGCTAGTCATCGCCCTCAGCGGCCTGTACGCAGCGGCCGGGCTGAAGATTGCGCTGGTGCCGCTCGTGGGAGCCATCGCGGCAGTTGTGCTGCTCCGCCTTGATCACGTCCGCCATTCCTTCGACCGCGCCCGTGCCGAACGCAGGCTCCTCTGGCAGACCATTCCGGCCGTCCTGTACGAGGGATACGCCCTTCCCGAGCCGACCGCGGTCAAGGAGGTTCAGCGCATCGGCTACCGAGCCGACATCGACGTCAAGCGCGTCGAGGCCGGTCCATCGGAGATGACCAGGGCATAACCGACGGCGGGCTCGCGATGACCGGCCACGGTGAAGCTGCCCTCCTCGAAGGAGGTGCAGCCACGCGCCTCGTAGAAACGGCAAGCGCCCGCACGCGCCAGGGTCCAGACTTGCATCCTGGCGCAGCTGCGTGCGCGGAACTCGGCGATGGACCGGTCCCACAGCGCCCGGCCGACGCCGCGGCCCTGCTCCTCGGGGAGCACGTAGAACGCAGCAAGTTCCGCGTCACCGGTCCGCAGGAGGCCGAGAGAGGCGAGGCCGATGAGACGGCCCCCGCGCCGGGCGGCGAGCGTCCCGGCGGGCGCAAGCCGTGCGGTCACCCAGCTGCCGTGTCCCTCGAGGGTCCCGTCGAAGATGCCGTCGATCTCCGCCCGCGTGAAGATGTGCGAGTAAGCAGACCGCCACGCTGCCCGGATCACCTCGACGCGCGCCTCGCGCTCGGCGGCACCCTCGCTCCACCCGACGGCTACGTCGCTCAATGACCCGGCGGAAGCTCCTGCGCGGTGACCACGAACTCGATCGAGCGTGCCATCGCGGTGGCGAACTCCTGGCGCTCGGCTGCGTCGACCGCAGCGTCGACGCGGTGACCAGCAAGACGATGCTCGATCCATGGCGGAACGCCGTGCCCGATCAAGTCGCTGTCGACCCGGGCGGCCACATCGCAGTCGTCGGCCTCGTCGACCGAGATGGACACCCTGCTGACGACCGTGTTGTGATCGATCATCGTCCAGGTCTTGGCCCATCGGCGGGTGTGGCCGCCGGGGGTGAGCACGAGCTGCACGGGGTTGGCCACCAGCCTGGCCGTGCCAGCCTGCCCGACCCGCTCGAACATCGCGCGCATTGGCGTGTCGAGCTCGCGCCCGATCCAGCCGGCCAGGGATGGGGCCCGATTGTCGAGGTCGGGAAAGCCGGCGACGATCTCGGAGCCCGCGATCGCGGTCATCGTCGAGGCGTGACGCCGACAGAAGGCCACCCCCCCGACATCTGCGACGTGCTCGGGGCACCAGGCCGTGGGGCAGGCACGCCCCCGCTTGTCGATGTAGCTGCAGCGAATCGCGTCGCGACGCCGGCATCCTGCAGCGGTGCAAGGCTGGTGATCGGGCGGTGCGGCCGGAGCGACTGGCGGGCGGGGCGAGCGTCGGCGGAACACGGATTACCTCTGGTGAAGGGGCTCTGCCAGTCATACTGAGGCCCCCACCCCGCGCGGTCAAGTATTTGCATCAATAGCTCCGGACGCGTCAGGCCGCGCGGGACCTCTCCATCGGCAGCGGCGTGGGCGCGCGGCGCGAGGCGATGAAGTCGGCGACCGCCCCGGTCCAGCCGGTCTGGTGTGACGCGCGCCCAGGTCACACGGCGGATACGAGTGCGGCGGGGCGGTCCCCGGCTCCGCCGGCAGGCAGCCATCGCCACGGCAGGACGGGCTCGCGGCGCACCGAACCGCGACTCTCCAGGAGGACGAGATGAGCGAGGGTCTCACCCACCGCGGCGCGGCGCATGTGACCGCGGATCTGGTCCCAAGTGCGCGACCAGGGGAGCCGCCGGGTGATCTCCCAGCACGTTGTCCCCGGATCCTCGGCGACGGCGTGCTGGACCACCTCGAGGCGCTGGCGGTGATGGTCGATGAGCTCGTCGACACGCGCGGTCAGCGGTGCGAACCGCCACTCGTGGGCGGGGAGCACCTCCTCGACGTCGAGGTCGCGGATGGCGCGCAGCGACTCGAGGAAGTCGGCAAGAGGGTTGCCCGCCTGCTGCACGTGGACGGAGATGTTCGGGCTGATCCGCGGCAGCACGTGGTCGCCACTGAGCAGCAGGCGGCGATCTCTGTCGAGGAAGCAGACGTGACCGGGCGAGTGCCCGGGGGTGTGCAGTGGAACGATGTCCCAGCCGCGCAGGCTGACGGGGCGGCCATGCTCGAGGAGCACGTCGGGCTCCCCTTGGCTGACGAACTCGCGCACGCCCATCGACGCCTCGCTCAAGTCCGCGACGACGTCATCGGGCACGCCGCAGGCGGCGAGCAGCCCGCGCATCTGGTCGATCACCTCGCTGACACCCGCTCCGTACCTCCCGGGGAGCAGAGCCGCATCCGCAGGATGGAGCGCGACCCAGGCACCGCTCGCCTCGCGCAGCCGTCCCGCCAGGCCGTAGTGGTCCGGATGGATGTGGGTGATCAGCGCCGCGCGCACGTCGGCAACGCCGTAGCCGGCCACGGCCAGCCCGTCGACGAGCGACGTCCACGCCGCCTCCGTGTTCCACCCGGTGTCGACGACCGCGACGCCATCGTCGAGCTCGAGGAGATGGACGATGACGTAGCGCAGTGGGTTGTCCGGGATGGGTACGGGCACAGACCAGAGCTGCGGGCGCACCAGCTCGACGGCGGGGAGCACTCCATCGCACCATGCCTGGCGCTGCGCCGTCCCGGTCACCTCGACGGCACTCACGACCGGGATCCTAGGCCATGGGGGACACGGCCCAATTGCCGAGGTCGGTCAGCTCAACGCCGCGCACCGCCACCGCCTGATGATCGACCTGTGCCATGCGGCGAACCGATCTGTTGGGACCCTCGGGGTATGGTGCTGCCATGAGCACCCTGTCGCCGAGACTCGGCCCGATCGACGAGGCGGCGGACGTCGCGGCGGACGTCGCACGCGCGGCGGTCGCCTTCGTCACGCCGCGGCTGCGTGGGGTGCTCCACGAGACGGCCTTCCCGGTGTCACTGCTGGCCGGCGCGTGGGCCACCCTCCACGCGCACGGAGCGTCCGCGCGTACCTCGACCGCCATCTACGCAGCCACCTTGAGCGCCTGCCTCGGCGTGAGCGCCCTGTACCACCGCGGCCACTGGTCGGCGGCCGCCCGCGGATGGTTGCGCCGCCTCGATCACGCCACCATCTTCATGCTCATCGCCGGGACATTCACCCCCATCGCGGTGATCGCGCTGTCTGGGTGGATGACCATCGTCACCCTCGCGGTGGTTTGGGGCGGCGCCCTCATCGGCAGCGTCGTGACCACGCTGTGGAGCAATGCGCCGGTGCTGGCCGAGGTGGGGCCGTACATCGTGGTCGGCGGCTTCGGCATCGTTCTCCTCCCTGGCCTGCTCACCAACCTCGGTCCGGCCGGCGTCGCGTTGCTCACTCTCGGAGGCGCGGTCTATGTCGCCGGCGCGGTCGTCTACGCGCGGCAGCGGCCCAACCCGTGGCCGCGAACGTTCGGTTTCCACGAGATCTTCCACACGCTGGTGATCGCTGCTGCGGTGATGCAGTGGATCGTCATCACCGACTGGGTGCTGCCCGCGGCCTGAGCGGCCCACGCCTCGCCGCGGGTGTCGGTGTGCCACGCGCCGGTCAGGTCACCGTCGGGCATCTGCGCTGGCGTGCGCCCCCCCATGACGCTGTGAGTACACGACGAGGCCACGCGGGCTCGAGACGAAGCCGGCGCTGCGCAGACGCGCAGCGAGCGGGTGCGAGGTTGCCGGAGCAGCGTCGATGGTCTGCAGGTCGATGCGGCCGATGCGCGCGGCCACCGTCGACAGCGCGCTGATGTCGTCGTCGCTCGGCTCGCCGCTGGTGAGCATCGAGCGGCCGCCGCGCTCGATGTACAGGCGCAGCTCGCCGGCGCGGAGCACCACATACGCGCCCGCCGACCGGGCGACCCGGCCGGCGAGCTTCGGCCATGGGAGCACTCCACCGTACGGGTTGGCGGGGTCGACAGCGGCGAGGAGGACCGTGGCCACGATGCCGGACCGCTGTGACCGCAGCCCGTCGACGGCGCCGGCAAGGGCGAACTGCGCCGCGCCGCAGCCCTCGACGAAGTAGCCGCGACGGATCCGACCCGACTCCTCCATGGCGCGGAGCACCGGGTAGAGCGCGGCGAAACCCCCGGGCACGTTCTCGGCCGCGACCGCCTCCCGGGTGAGGACACCGTGGCGCTGGAGAAGGCTCTGGGCCAGCGCGATGCCACGCTCGGTGCCACTGGCAGTGACGTCCCCTATGAGCAGTGACCAGCGTCCCTGGGCGCGCGGCGGCACCAGCCGCATGAGCGGCCGCCTCGGGTGGCGGCGCACCGGACCGAGGAAGCGGAGCGGCTGCAGGGTGTCGTTGGTGACCTCGCCCGACCAGACAAGGTCGTACAACGCGTCGATCACCTCGTCGAGCGGGATGCCGGCACAGGCGTCGAGCAGGTCGCGCGCGAACGCCGCACCGCCGCTGCGCAGGCGCTCGCGGATGGCGTCATGCAGCTCCGAATGCGGAGGATCTGCGTGCGGCGCGAGCAGCCGGCCGGCGTCGCCACGGAGGAAGAGCGCCACCCGGCCGTCGTCGCGACCCACGGCCCCTCGACCCTGCCACACGACCTCGCCGGCGGCGATCAGCTCGTCAAGGAGGCGGCCCTCATAGCGCATGCGCGCGGGCAGGATGTCGCGCTCCAGCACCGTCAGGACCACCGCCATGCCCTGGAGCTGAGTGATCACCTCCATGAGCCGTTCATGGCCATACGCATCGGAGCCTACTCCCTGCCAGGCTGGGAGAAAACGCGCCAGGGTATCTGCGGGGACCGCCTCCACCTCTCGGCGCAACGCCGCCAGCGAGCGCCGGCGCAACCGCTGGAGGACCTCGGGATGGCAGTACTCGCGGTCGGCGCTGCCGGGGCGGAAATGTCCTGCGATGACGTCACCCTCGCGGACGTGGGCGCTGAGCGTGTCGAACACGTTGGCGACCGGCAGCGCCCACCGCGAGGCGACGTCACCGGCGAGGAAAGGGACGTGAGTGCGCGCATAGCGGCGGACCAGCGCTGCCAGCGCATCGGGTGTGCCCGCGACGTGCGCAGCGGCGAGCCCGGGCGGCAGCGCCACGCCGAGAGCGTCCCGGTAGCGGCCGGCATCATCGGCGGCGATGAGGCGCGGCTCGCCCGCCAGACGAACCCGCAGTGCCCTCCGAGCCACGACCAGCTCGTCGCACCACTGCGTGAGGAGCCCGCGGGCTGACGCCTCTGCGTCGGAGAGGTCGCCGATGATGCGCAGGACGTCGAGCGCACCGTCGACGTCGCGCGGATGAAGCGACCTGTCGAGGCGCTGAAGCTCCAGCTCGGTCGCGTCGATGGCGTCCCGATCGAGCAGCTCGCGCAGATCGTCACTGCCGAGCAACTCGGCGAGGAGGTCGCGGTCGAGGCTGAGCGCGTGGGCACGGCGTTCAGCGAGCGGCGAGTCGCCGTCGTACATGTATTGCGCGATGTACTCGAAGAGCAGCGCCGACGCCACCGGTGAGGGCTGCGCGGTCTCCACCTCCACGACGCGCATCTGTCGCGCACGCACCGCACGCATGATGCCGGCGAGCGCCTCGAGGTCGAACACGTCGCGGAGACACTCGCGGTATGTCTCCACCAGGATCGGGAAGGACGGGTGGCGGGACACGACCTGGAGGAGCCCGGCGCTGCGCTGGCGCTGCTGCCACAGCGGCGTGCGCTGACCGGGGCGGCGTCGCGGCAGCAGCAGCGCACGCGCAGCGTTCTCGCGGAACCGCGACGCGAACATGGAGCTGCCCTCGAGCTGCTCGGTCACCTCGGGGAGGACGGCGTCGGGATCGATGAACAGTGAGTCCGTCGGGGGAAGGCGGTCGACGTCGGCGATGCGCAGCGCGAAGCCGTCGTCGCTGTGGATTGCCTGCACGTCGGAGCCGACCTCGTCGCGCAGCCGCTGGGCTGCGACCAACGACCAGGGCGCGTGCACGCGCGCGCCGAAGGGACTCAGCACGCAGACCCGCCAGTCGCCGAGTTGGTCGCGGAACCGCTCGACGACGATGGTGCGGTCGTCGGGCACCGCGCCGGTGGCTCGTTCCTGGTCGGCGAGATGCTCGAGGAGGTTGCGCGCGGCGCGATCGTCGAGGCCCGCCCGGCTGCGCAGTCGATCCATCGCCTGCTCCTCACCGCTGGCACGGAGCTCGCGAACCAGCGCGCCGACGGCGGCACCCACCTCGAACGGCCGTCCCACGGAGTCACCGTGCCAGAACGCGATCTTGCCGGGCTCGCCCGGGGCTGGCACGACCAACACCTGCTGTGGGGTGATCTCAACGCAGCGCCAGCTGGTGGCGCCGAGGATGAACACCTCCCCCGGGCGCAGCTCGTACACCATTTCCTCGTCGAGCTCGCCCACGCGGCGGCCGTCCTCGAAGATGTTGACGCTGTAGAGCCCACGGTCGGGGATGGTGCCGCCGCTGGTGACGGCCAGGCGCTGCGCACCGGCTCGCCCGCGCACCGTGCCCGCGACGCGGTCCCACACGATGCGGGCGCGCAGCTCGGCGAACTCCTCGGAGGGATAGCGACCGTCGAGCATGTCAAGCGTGGCCTCGAAGGCACGTGCGCTCAGGTCGCAGAACGGGTACGCCCGCAGCACGGTCGAATGCAGCGTCTCGACGTCCCAGGTGTCGAGCGCCGTCATGGCCACGATCTGCTGCGCGAGCACGTCGAGAGGGTTGCGCGGCACCCGCGTCTCCTCGATGGCACCCGCGAGCATGCGCTCCGCGATCGCCGCGGCTTCGACCAGGTCACCGCGATGGGTGGGGAAGATGGTGCCGCGCGAGACGACACCGACGCTGTGACCGGCGCGGCCGATGCGCTGGAGCCCCGCGGCGACGGTGCGCGGCGATCCCACCTGAACGACGAGGTCGACGGCGCCCATGTCGATGCCGAGCTCGAGCGAGGAGGTGGCGATGATGGCGGGGAGGCGTCCCTCCTTGAGCATCTCCTCGACGACGGTGCGCTGCTCACGGGCGATGGAGCCGTGGTGGGCACGCACCAGCTCCTCCCCGGCCAGGTCGTTGAGCTGGCCGCTGAGCCGCTCGGCGAGCCGGCGCGAGTTGACGAACACGATG
>CATPAP010000198.1 GCA_955651875.1 Candidatus Dormiibacterota bacterium | reverse complement strand
TCTCCGGCCACCGTAGTCGCAGCCTGGCACTTTCACCTCGCGGTCCCACCGCGCATCAGGCCGCAAGCGGCCACGAAGCTGCAGCGACGACCAACCTCATCGGCGCCGTACCAGCGCCGTTACCATCCGGCAACCATCTCGTTGCGCGCGACTGCGGTCGGACGCCAACGAGAACCTCCTCAGCCTATTCAGTGAGTACCCGAACTCTCAGGCGATCAAGCGTATCCCGGCTGACCCAGGTCGTGGCCGCACAGCGGGCCCGTCCATTCCCCGGTCCGATCTTCGGCGGGATGGACCGCGAGACGGAATTTTCACAAGACCGGCGCCTGCCCGGCGATCGAGGCTCGCAGCGCTTAGAACGCGCTGGCGGCAAACCAGCATCATCCCGCTATATCGCCTGGGCAGTGGCTCCTGTCCCTGGTCGTTCTCGTGCCGTGGTCGGGGAAGGGACTTTTGGCATAGGTGAGGATGGCCTCCCTTGAGGGCCGGTCCGGCACTTGAGGAAAGGACGTTCGGTCCGCGGCGAGGGCGTCTTCACGCATCCCAGTCCCAGGCGCGTGGCAATCGTCCCGCCCTGACGGATATTCCCCCGGGCGGCGAGAATGGCGCGGTGCTTGCTCCTGCGTATGAGTCCGCCATCCGCACCGTCGGTCTGCCCCGGGTGTACAGGCCGCGCGGCGGTGAGCCGGTCGTCGCCCTGGACGGCGTCGACCTGGATGTGCGGCGCGGTGAGCTGTTCGGGGTGCTCGGGCCCAACGGCGCCGGCAAGACGACGCTGATCAAGATCCTGGTCACCCTGCTCGCGCCCACCGAGGGGACGGCGCACGTCGACGGGCTCGACGTGGTCCTCGACTTCCGCGCGCTGCGCCCGCGCATCGCCATGGTCAGCGGCGGCGAAGCGCGTCCCGCCTGCAGGCAGATCCGATCCCGAATGTCGTCGTTACGGTCGTCGGTTAGGGCTCATCGACGGTCGTGGTCGTGGTACCGCCGGGGACAACCGTGCCGCCGGGTGCAACCGTCGTGGTGGTGCGACTGCGGCCCCCGAATCCGCCCCACGAAGACCAGAAGAACATCGACAGCGCGGTAGCCAAGACGCCGACAACGAGCAGGATGAGACCGATCGTGTGCAGATTGACCCCCGAGCCGGACGCATCGATGTTGACGGCAAAGGCGAGAATCGCGCCGACCGCGATCATTAGGATTCCGACTCCGATACCCATGGCGACTAGGCCTCCTACGCTGCGGTGAAGGTTTGCACCGAACAGCGATCGCAGACTATCGGCAGGGCGACTGCGGCACCTGACTTGTAACAGTTCAGTTGCCAACACGGTGCAGCGAGGCTGCCTGGCGGCCGGCCTCGCAGGGAGAGCGACGGGAGCGCGGCCGCCGGCGGCTGATAGTGGCCGACGCGCTCCAGCGTGTCGACGGCAAGCTGACCCTGGTCCCGCCGAAGACGCGCCGCTCACGGCGAAGCATCGACCTCCCCGACGCGGCGGTGACTGCCGATCACACAAGAACTGAATGCCGGCGATGCGCAAGCCGAAGGAGGCCTTCTACTCGGTTGCCATGTTCTACGCGGCGCAAGCCGGCAGCGCCTGAACCGACAGGTGCTCATCGACATGGCCAGCGGCCGACTGGCATGCCTAGTCAGACCCCAGTCGCAGCTGCTGAGGGCGCGACTGCGATCTCGTCGACCTTCACTCTATCTGTACGCGCAGGTTCGAAGACGAGGATTTGCTGGCTAGAGAGGATTCGAACTCTCGCGCCCATCGGGCCCGCTACGACGGCGTCGCGTATGCGCCGACGCACAGTGAGCCGCCAACTGGCCCTTTCCGCGGACATCCGGTCCGCCCCGCGCCGCGACTAGTTACCGCCAACCATGGCCGCTACGGTGGTCCATTTGGGCTCCAGACGCGGCGGCTGTGTCCGACACTGAGCACCCCACGACATCACCACCGCTTCCCGATCCGTATTCAGAACGGCCTCTAGCAACCCCTTGCGACACCCCTCATCACCGCGGTCGTTGCTCTCGAAAAGCGGTGTGGTTGATAGCCACCGTGGGTCCCCACAACTCGGCAGGACGTGGCTGCAGGTGTCGGGCGCGATACCGACCGTCCGCAGGCCCGAGCCGCTCACTCACCGGTCGGGAGATGGCCAGCCTGCTCCTCCCCCGCCGCTCGCGGCTGTGTCCATCGCGACGCACCCGGCCCCCTCTGCGCCGCGTCGTGCGGCATCGAGCACCTCGAGCACCGCCACTGCCTCGCTGCCACGAACGGGCGGCGGCTCTCCGGTGCGGAGAGCATGCTCAACCGCCGGATAGAAGTCGCGCCACCGTCCCGGCTCGCTCGGCACTGTCTCGGCCTCGGCCTCGTCGCCGCGCACCAACCGTCCCCATCGTGCGGGGGGCTCTGCGCCGAAATCTGTCTGGGTGGGATCCGCGCCGTCACGCAGCGCCGCCTCCTGCCCGTCGAGCTGCTCGACCACGTAGGCGGCGCTGGAACCGAGCACGCGCAGCCGCGGACCGGGGGCCGCGCTGAGCGAACCAGCCCAGAGATGCGACCGGGTTCCCGATGTGTGATGCAGAGCCATGAAGACGTCGTCGTCGGCGCCTCCGCGACGCGCTTCGACCTCACCGAACACGCTGATGACCGGCCCGAAATGAGACAGCGCCTGATCGACAAGATGAACACCCAGATCGAGGAGCACGCCACCCCCCTCGGAGGCCTGCGTTTCGCGCCATGCGCTCGGATTCGGGTGCGGCCGCCAGCGCTCGAAGCGCGATTCGTACCGGTACACGTCGCCCAGCGTTCCTTCTCCGAGGAGCTTGCGAAGCGTGAGCTGGTCACTGTCCCAGCGCCGGTTGTGAAATGGCACGAGCAACACCTGCGCAGCGGCGGCGCGCTCGATCAGCTGGCGGGCGTCGTCGGCGTTGGTGGCGAGCGGTTTCTCCACCACCAGCGGGAGGCCGGCGTCGATCGCCTCTCTGGCGAGCTGGGCGTGTGAATCGGGTGGTGTCGCGACCACCACCAGATCGAAGTCTTCGCGGCGCGCCCACACGTCATCGGCACGCGCGAGCAGCTGTGCTTGCGGAAAGTCCAACGCCGCCTGTGCACGGCGTCCGTAGTCCCGGACGACGATGCCAGTCACGGTCAGGCCGGGTGTCGCTCGGACCAGCGATCCATGGAAGACGCGTCCAGCGAGGCCGTAGCCGATGAGTGCCACGCGAAGGGCGGCGTCGTTGTGGCGGACCATGTCAGACGTCGCCCTCGCGGATGACTAGAAGCAGCAGGTGAGCAGCGTAGATGATCCACTTAGTCGATAAGGGAAGCCGCCGCCCACGCGGGGGCGGCGGCTCGTATCCTGTCGTTTCCGCCCTATGAGGTGACCAACATGACCGACCCGATCGCCCGACTGACCGCCGCCATCGAGAGCGCCTCGGCGCTGATGGCCGAGATGGCGGAGGCAGAGACCCGGGCAGTCCCCGTCTGAGATGGTGGTCGTAACATTGAACGCGGTGCGCGTGATCCCGTCCCTCGAGGAACTCTGCGCAGAGCTCGATACGCGCGAACCATTCAAGACGAGCGACTCGCTGTCAGGCAGCCGGTTCGAGCGCGTGCGCTACCAGGGCGAGCCGATGATCCTCAAGTATGTGAGCATCGACGACGACTGGATCATGCGCGGCACTGGCGATCTCGACTGCCGTGCACTTCGCTTCTTCAGCTCCAAGCTGGTCGACCTGATCCCCGAGCACATCGACCACGCGACGGTCGCGGTGGCTCCGAACCTCTCGCACCGCGGCCATCGCGGAGCCGCGCTGCTCCAGCGTGACGTCTCAGCGATGCTGGTGCCGCCGGGCGGGTCACGCATCGACCTCGAGCAACATCTGCGCTTCCTCGACCACATGGCGGAGCTGCATGCCGCGTTCTGGGGATGGCGTGACGACGTCGGGCTCATCCCGCTCGCCCATCACTACACGTTCCTCACGCCGACGATGGCCGATCTCGAAGCCGGGGTGCGTGGTGTCGATCCGGTGCCGAGGGCGGTGGCGGAGGGTTGGCAGGCACTGGACAGGGCCGCGCCACGGATCGCCGCCATGCTCCGTCAGCTCGAGCGCGATCCCTGGCCTCTCGTCGCCGCACTGAGCGCAACTCCACAGACCCTCGTTCACGCCGACTGGAAGTTCGGCAATCTCGGCGAGCACCCTGACGGCCGCACCATCCTGCTCGATTGGGACCGCATGGGTGCTGCACCGGCCACGTTCGACCTTGCCTGGTACCTCGCGGTCAACTGCGACCGCCTGCCGCACAGCAAGGAAGCGACGATCACGGCGTACCGAGCGGCGCTCGCGCGCCGGGGGGTCGACACATCGGCGTGGTGGGTCCACCAGCTGGCCCTGACCCTCCTCGGCGCGGGACTGCAGCTGAGCTGGTCGAAAGTGGGCGACGGCAGCGAGCTCGGCTGGTGGCAGGACCGTATCGCCGAAGGCATCGGACACCTGGGGTGACATACGACCTCTCCACGGCGTACCAGGGGGTGGCACAAGCGTGGGCGTCGGGTCCGTCACGCATGTACGACCGCCTCGCCGATGAGGTCGTGTCCGCGTATCCGGAGCCGATCGTGGATCAACACGTGCTCGACATCGGTGCCGGCACCGGGGCGGTCTCCCGCGCCGTGGTTCGGCTCGGAGGACGGGCGACCGCGGTCGACGCCGCCGAGGACATGGTCGCGCACATGCGAACCAACGGACTGGATGCCGTCAATGGCGACCTGCTGTCACTTCCGTTCGGCGACGCCGCGTTCGACGGGGCGGTCGCGGCATTCTCCCTCTCGCACGTGGATGACCCGGTGCGGGCGCTCCGCGAAGCACGACGCGCGGTGCGCCATGGTGGTGTGGTCATGGTCGGGCTCTTCGCCGCCGGACCGGCGCACCCGTCCAAGGAGATCATCGACGGTGTGGCGGAAGGCTTTGGTTTCGTCTGCCCCCCGTGGCACGAGCGCCTCAAGCGCGAGCTCGAGCCGATGACCAACACGCCCCAGGCGTTGAGCGAGTGCGCACGTGTCGCCGGGCTTGCCGACGTCATCATCTCCGAACGTGAGGTGGACACGGGGATCGCCACGCCACAGGAGCTCGTCAGCAGCCGGATCGGGATGGCACAACTGGCGCCATTCGTGAACGGTCTGGAAGCCTCACGACGCCGCGAGTTCATCTCGGCGGCGGTCGTCGCCGTCGCCCAGGATCCTCAGCCGCTGCGCCCGGTGGTGCTCATCATGTCGAGCAGCGTCCGCGCGTAGCGGCGGAACGCCTCAAACCCGGTTTGCGCCATCGATTCGGGAGGGCTGTTCGTGACGGCACGTAACAACGTCGTGGACTGCCCGTCGTGATTGGCTCTGGCGTGGATACTCTGGCCATGGCTCCATGGCTGCGCCGACCCAACCAGGACACCCTGGCCGACGATCTGTCGGTGTGTGACCCGGACCCGTATCCCGCCGACGGTGGCTCCGACCACGCATGGCTTCCGATTTCGGGTGATCTGCCCTGCAGCCGCGCGGGGTGTTCACGCGTCAACGCGGTGGTCTGCGCGTACGTCGACCGGCGTGGCTCCACCTGCGACACCGCCTGGTGCCCCGACGACCAGCTGATCGCCGATGGCCGTCCGTACTGCGTTCGGCACGGACGCGTGGTCCGAGCTCTTCACATCGAGGGGCTGGGCCCAGATCCTCTCCCGGACATCGACAACCGCGCCGCCTCGCTGGTCGACTTCGTCGCCGACGCGGTGAGCACGTCGATGGGTACCGCACTCCACGGTGCCTGGCCGGGCGATCTGGGTCTTGGCGTGCACCCGCTGGCAGTACAGCACACGGCGCCCCATCGGCGGCGTATGTGGACTCGCAAATGGAAATTGCACTCGCACACCGGCAACGCGGTCGCCGTGGTGCTGGCTGTCGCCGAGGATCGGGACCATGTCCTGATGGTGGCGGTCGACTCCCGGACAGTTGCGGAACTGGTTCCCCCCTGGATCTCTCATCGCGCGACGGGTGGGAAGGCAGCCGTGCGACAGGCTTTCTATAACGACGTGGTCGAGGCCGCTCGCCGGCGGGTCGAGCAGGCATACGAACAGAGCACCGCTGTCACGCTCCGCGACGTCCGCCCCGAAGCGGCGGGCTAGCAGGTCTGCGGATTCCCGGCTGAGAGTCTGTTCTGCGGGTTGTCGCAGTACGTGTCGTCCGCCAGCCAGGTGCCGTTCCCCTGGCGTACGAACACCACCACCATGGTCTCGTGGCCACCCGGAGTACGGACGAGCGTGACATCGACCGCGTCGAAGCTCGGATTGCCCTGGTCGCCGGCAGGGATCGCATTCTTGTTCTCGGTCGCGACCGGCGATGAGTACGTTGATTGGCAACGGCACAGCGGCACCCGTGTGCTGGGTTGTGCAGACCGCCACCGCGTCGCGTTGGTGATGAGATTCGTGGTCACCGGACAGCCGGAGTAGTCACCGTTGGCGCCGCACTCCGTACCGCTCGTGGGGAAGAGGAGGTTGGCCTGCTGGGTGGTCGTGAGCGGCGCGGGCGTCGGCGTTGGCTTTGGTGTCGAGGTTGGTGTTGGGGTTGGTGCCGGCGTCGCCGTCGGCGTGGGGCTGGCCGAAGGCGACGGTGTCGCGGTGGCGACGGCTTGCGGCGGCGCGGACTTGGGGGGGCGCGTGACCAGGATGATCGCCAGGATCACCAGCGCCGCGGCCACCACCCCAAGCGCGATCAGCGCCCAGCGCACCCACGGACGCTCCGGCGGCACGCCCGCGCCCGGTGGCCGCGCACCCGGTCCTGCCGGACCATCGGGCGGGACCGCGCCGGGGTCCCCCGGTGCGCCGGGCCCGTGCTCGAAGAGCGGGGGCGCTGGGGGTGTCGGATCGTCCGCCGGGGGCCACATGGTGAAAGGCTAACCCGGGCCGAGGCGCTTGCGGTCGGTTCCGGCGGCACATCCTCAGCCGGCGGCCGACACCAGGAACGCAACGGTGCGCTGGGCGATCGCGTCCAGAGGCGGGACGATGACACCGCCTCTTTGGCCCAGTTCGTGGCCGGCGTGGGCGACGTCGATGAGCGTCGCCTCGTCACCGGCGGCAAGCAGCCGGGACCGCAGCTCCGCCGACTGCTGCGGCGGCACCAGCGTGTCACTGGTGCCCTGGATGATGAGGAACGGGGGGGCGGCGGCATGGACATATGTGACCGGTGAGGCCAGCCGCAGCACCTCGGTCTGCGACCCCCACCTGACCCCGAAGACCGGCTTGCCGATGGCGATCGCCGCCGCGCCCCAGCCGGGGGCGTTGAGGTCGGCCGGTCCCCAGCAGTCGACAACGCCCTCGAGCGCGCTGGACTGATCCGCGTACTGGGCGCTGTTCCACTGCGGTTCCTGCTGGGCCGACAGCGCGTCCACGCTGACCAGCTGGCCGCCCGCGCTGTTGCCGAGCGCGGTGAACCGCTGCGGGTCGACGTGCCAGCGCGTGGAGGTGGCGCGCAGGTAGCGCACCGCGCAGCGCGTGTCGATAATCTGCGCCGGCCACGGGTCGGCAGGCGCGAACCGGTAGTTGACGGACGCCACCGCGAACCCCCGCGCCAACGCGCCGTTCACCACCATCTGGGTGAGCGGGTTCTGCTGGTCGAGCGCCGAGCTGCCGAAGGCCCATGAGCCGCCGTGGACGATGATGAGCAGCGGACGGATCGCGGAAACACCCGGCGGCTCGTACACGTCGAGCGTTTGCGCCTTGCCACCGTCGGTGCAGTAGGTCACCGTGGTGG
>CATPAP010000197.1 GCA_955651875.1 Candidatus Dormiibacterota bacterium | reverse complement strand
CCGTTGTGTCGCCAAAGAGCGGCGGCGGCAGGTGCACCGTCTTCTCAACCGACGCGTAGACCGCACAGCCATCGCTCACGCAGCGAACACCGTCGCCGGGGGGCTGGGGGTCGTCGGCCGTCTGTGCCCCACCGGAGGCACCGGTGAGCTGCGCCGATTCGTCGCCCACCTGCACGCATCCGCGCTCGAAGGTCATCAGCGAACCGCTGGCCTCGAGGTCGACGAGATGGTCACTTCCGCCGTACAGGTAGTGTGGGTCGACGGAGTTGGCGCCCGCCTGCGCTGCATCCTGCGCAGCTGCCTGGACACGCGCCGACCACACGTACAGGTAGGCGCCGTCGGCCACGAGCGCGACCATGCCGAAGAGGAAGAGCGCGAACGCAAGCGCCAGCATCATGATCATCTGACCGTCCTGGCGGCGGTGCCGGTGGCGCCTCACTGGTGGAACGGCGGTGGGATCGCCTCGGCGGTTGCCGAGACCGTCGGGTTCCACGGGATCGCCCAGGCGAGCGGGGTGCGCGAGAAGTCGAGGGTGGCCGACGCCGTGCAGCGCACCACCTGCAGTCCTGCCGGTGGATTAAGGGTGGTGTCGAGGAACTGCACGTCACACGTGATGAACGAGTTCTGCACAGCACCGACCGGCGTGCCGGCGCGGACACACAACGGATGCGCGCCATTGCCACGCTGCGCGGGGAACACGAGGAAGCGTCGGAACGTCATGGTGCCGTAGAAGGTCTCAGCCGCGAACCTGCATCCCTTCGGCAAGCCCGAGGTGTCGAGGGAGTCGGGCGCACCCACCTGCTGCGCGCAGCAGGTGGTTCGCTGCGCGTCAACTGCCAGCCGTGGTGCTTGGAAGAACGACTCGGCGGCAAGCTTGGTTGCCGCATCCATCTCCTGCTGCACCTCCACCTGCACCATGACCGCCAGGAAGACGCTGACCAGGGCGAGCAGGACCGGGATGACGATCGCGGTCTCGATGATCGCCTGCGCGTCCATGCCACGGCGACCGCCGCGCACGCGCCTCACCCGTCTCATGTCACGAACCGCAGCGTGTGGGTGGTGGCCACGATGTCGATGGGGATCTCACCGGCGTGCCAGCCCAGGCCGCTGAGCGGCGGCACGAGCGAGGCGAGGAACCCGATGACGTGCACGGTGACCGTGGGCGGATCACCACAGCGCGGCGTCGCCGGCAGGGGCGGCGCGGGGCAGGCCGGCGCGGGCGGCGAGGTTTCGTCGCACACCGCCACCGTCCGCGCGCCGAAATGCTGCTCGACGTCCTGCGCGCTCGTCGGGCAGTGCGCGAAGGCGCCTCCCGCAGCGCCGACGACAGGGGTGGGACACGTTCCGCCGCCGGGGTCGCACCACGCCACCACCGTGGTCCCGAACATTGCCTGCTGGAGCTGGTTGCGGATGGCAGCGAAGAGCACGGCCGGCGACGGCGTGTCCTCACTCTGCGGCGAGTGGGCGGCGGCGGCGGCGAGCCGCGCCGCCTGCTCCGCCGCCGACACCGACGCGCTCGTCTGGATCGCCCAGAGGGCGGCATCGATCGCGGCGAAGAAGCACAGGAAGAAGAGCGGCGCAACGAACGCGAACTCGATGGTGGCCTGGCCGCGCCGGCGGGCCGCGCGACGCAGCATACGACCCCTCCCCATGGGGCAATGGTAGGCAGCCGGCGAAGGGGATTGGGGGTGCCCGCCTCAGGCTGGGAGGACGATGAAGGTGAGGTCCTCCGGCGCCTGGGGACTCACCGTCACGGGGTTGGCGGGCTGGCCCGTCCGCGGGTCGACGAGTGTCATCCAGCCGTTGTCACGAAAGTACTCGAGAACGTACGGACCGCCCACCGGGACGGACGCGATGGAGAAGTTGCCGGTGCCGTCGGACGTGCCGTAGTAGAACGGACCGCTGGTGACGTAGCCGCCCGAGAGCTGCGTGAAATGGGTGCCGAGGCGCACCCGCCCCGCGACCCCGCGTCCCCCCGCATCCACCAGCGTTCCTGACACGGTCTGCGGAGCCCGGAGCAGCGCTCGCGCGCTTCGCGCCTGTGCGGTGGTGCCGTAGTGCGTGACCAGCCGCTGCAGCGTCGTCGCGGCGTCCTGAAAGTCGAAGGCTGAGATCTCGGCCTTGGCAGCGGCGAGCAGCGTCGGTGGATAGGCTGCCGCCGCCGCGGCACCGGCACCATTCGCGGCCGCGTCGTCGAGGAGCGCGACGGCGTCGGGCGCGCGGTTGCTGCGGACGAGCTCAGCCGCTGCCTCGACCTCGTCCACGGCTCGCATGGTGGCAATCGTCGCCGTCATTGGCGCGGGAGGGTTCCCCCGCGCGGCCTCGTCGAGTCGGATCAGGGCGAGCTCGGCATGCCCGCCCGTGACCGCCGCCGTCGCGGCGTTGACGAGGATCTGGGCACGCGCCTGTGCCGCCTGGGCGATGACCGAGGGTTGGCGCACCGCCACGAGCGCGGCGATCGCGGAGTCGACGTCCCCGGCTGCCGCCAGCTGGCGTGCCCAGGCGACGCGGGCCCTCTCCGCATCGTGCTCGGCGGCGGCAGGGGCGGCGAGGTCGAGCAGCATCAGGAAACCGCTCCGTCCCGCCACCGCCTCGTCGAGGCCGACCGCCCGGGCCGGGTCGCCGGCGGTCAGCGCCGCCGCCGCGGCCGCCCGACCGTCCTCCGCCGCGGCTCGGCCACCAAGGAGGACGCCGAGGATGACCGAGATGACCATTAGGGGAACCAGGCCGGGGACACCGCGTGGAACCCGGCGCCGGCGCCGCGAGGTGGCCGGCTCGAACTGCTGCGGCTGCTGCTGCGGCGGCGGCGGCGGTGGTAGCGCCGCCGGCGCGGCGGCGGCGTTGCTCAGCGATGGTGGGTTCTGCATGTGGTGTTGTCACGATAGCGGAGCACGTCCGCACCATCGGTGGTGGCGGACGGGTACCCTGCCGCCGCGATGGTGGTCCTCGACGGGAACCCGCTCAGCATCGACGACGTCGTCGCGGTGGCCCGCGACGACGCCCACGTCGAGGTAGCCGACGAGGCGAGGCGGCGGATGGCGCCGTCGCGCGCGGTCGTCGAGAGCCTCGACAGCAACGACAGCGTGGTCTACGGGGTCACCACGGGTTTCGGCGCGCTCGCCGACCGCGCGGTGGCGCCGTCCGACAGGGCGGCGCTGCAGCGGCGAGCGGTGCTCAGCCATGCCGCCGGTATGGGACGGCCGTTGGACGCCGAGATCGTCCGCGGCATGCTGCTGCTCCGGGCGCGGACGCTGTGTGCCGGCTATTCGGGGGTGCGCCCGCTGCTTCCCGAATCGATCGCCGCGGTGCTCAACAGCGGTGTCGTCCCCTGGGTGCCCGAGCACGGTTCGCTGGGCGCGTCTGGCGACCTCGCACCACTGGCGCATGCGACTGCGTGCCTGCTCGGCGAGGGCTGGGCATGGGACGGCGCGACGCGGCGGCCTGCGGACGCCGCGCTGGCTGAGCGCGGCCTCGAGGCGATCACCGTGGGGCCGCGCGAGGGGCTGGCGCTCATCAACGGGACGGACGGGATGAGCGCAGTCCTGTCGCTTGCGGTCGCCGATCTCGCCGAGCTGCTGATCGCGGCCGATGTGGTCGCCGCCATGAGTGTCGAGGCACTGCTCGGCACCACGCGTGCTTTCGCGGCGAGCATCGTGGCGCTGCGGCCTGCACGGGGGCAGCAGCTCAGCGCGGCCAACCTTCGCGCGCTGCTGACGGACAGCTCGCTCATCGCCTCGCACCGCGATTCACGCCACGCTGTGCAGGATCCGTACTCGCTGCGCTGCATCCCGCAGGTTCACGGTGCGGCGCGCGATGTGTACGCGTTCGCGCGACAGACCGTGGAACGCGAGCTCGAGGCGGTGGTTGACAATCCCATGGTTCTCGAGGGAGAGGTGGTCAGCACCGGCAATTTCCACGGTCAGGCGCTCGCGTACGCCGCCGACATGCTCGCCAGCGTGTGCGCCGACCTCGCCGCCATCAGCGAGCGCCGGCTCGACAGGCTTCTCGATCCGGCGCGCTCCCGGGGGCTTCCCGCCTTCCTCACAGCCGATCCCGGACTCAACAGCGGCCTGATGATCAGCCAGTACACCGCGGCTGCGATGGTGGTCGAGCTGCGCGCCGCGGCCACGCCGATCGCCGTGCAGAGCATGTCGACAAGCGCCGGACAGGAGGACCACGTGTCGATGGGGTTCGGCGCAGCGATGCGCACCCGCCGCAGCGTGGCCACGCTGCGCCTGGTGCTGGCCGCTGAACTGGTCGCGGCCGCGCAGGCGCTCGAACTGCGCGCGCCGCTGCGCCCGGGGCCGGCCACCGCGGCCGTTGTGCAGTCACTCCGCGACTCCATCGCCCACCTCGATGACGATCGCGTCCTGGCGGG
>CATPAP010000196.1 GCA_955651875.1 Candidatus Dormiibacterota bacterium | reverse complement strand
TCTCCGCGCCGTACGCCGCGATCATCGTCTTGCGCTCGTCGCTGACGTTGGTCGGCATCACCAGGCACACCCGGTACCCGAGCGCGGCCCCGACCATTGCGTAGGCGATCCCGGTGTTGCCGCTGGTGCTGTCGAGGATGATGCGGTCGCGGGTCAGCGCTCCGCTGGCCTCGCCGTCACAGATCATGCGCAGCGCGGGACGATCCTTGACCGAGCCGCCGGCGTTGAGGAACTCCGCCTTCCCGAACACGGCAACCCCCGGACACTCGCGCTCGAACAGGCGGATGCGCAGCAGTGGCGTGTTGCCGATGCCGCCAAGGATCGATGTGCCCAGCGTCGCCGGGGCTGCTCGCTCCGGTGCCGCCGGACGCGATGTCTCAGGCATGCCGCCATTATCGGCCGCAACCCGCAGGCGGCCGTCGCGACCCGCCTACTCCTCAGGCCGCGCCGACCCCATCCGGAATCCGGCGGTGCCGCGGCGGGTGTCCTCGATGACGGCGATGACCCCCGCAGGGCGCAGGTGGATGGGTCCCTCCTCGCCGGGCAGCTCGACGAAATCAGGCGAGCCCGCGACAACCTCGAGCGCCGCGATGGTCTCGGCGACGGTCAGCTTGACGCCGATGTCGGACCCATTCGCGAGTCGGAGCACGGCCATGGATGGGTGCCTCCCGGTGATCAGTGAGTGAACCGGCACCCATGGTAGCCGGGCAACGTCGCCTCGCCCTCATACCGCCGCGTCGAGCGCCGCCTCGAGCTCACCGCGGAGCACGGCCTCGTCCTCGATGCCGATGCTGAAGCGCAGCAGCCCGTCGGAGATGCCCAACGCCGCGCGGGCCTGGGCGCTCAGCTGGCGGTGCGACGTCGTCGCCGGGTGACTCACGGTGGTGCTGACATCGCCGAGCGACGGGGCCAGGCGGATGCCGCGCAGCGCCCGAACCACCCGGCTCGCGCCCGCGCGCCCACCGGCCACCTGCAGGGTCAGCATCGCCCCCGCCCCGCGGGGAAGCAGCCGGGCAGCGAGCGCAGCATCCTCACCGACCGCCGGGTGATGCACGGCGGCAACCGCCGGGTGGGCAGCGAGCGTGACCGCCAGCGAGGCCGCCGTCGCCGTCCCGCGCTCCACGCGCAGGGGCGCGGTGCGCAGCCCGCGCAGAGTCAGCCACGCGTCGAATGGCGACAGCACCGCCCCGAGCGCTCGGCTGTGCGCGTCCAGCCAGCCCGCCGCCTCGCTGTCAGCGGCGGCGATCGCCACGCCACCGAGCACGTCGCTGTGGCCAGAGAGGTGCTTGGTGAGGCTGTGCAGGACGAGATCGGCGCCGAAGGCCAGCGGCTGGAACAGGAACGGCGTCGCGAAGGTGCTGTCCACCAGGCACACGGCGCCGCAGTCGTGCGCGGCAGCTGCGGCGGCGGGCACGTCGACCACCCCGAGCAGAGGGTTGGTGACGATCTCGACCACAACCAGGGCAACGTCGCGGCCTGTCGCCAACGCCACCAGCGTACCGACCTCGCGGCCCGACCCCGAGGGCGGCAGGTCGACGAGCGTCGTCGACACACCCATCGCCGCCAGCGGTCCAAGCAGGAGAGCCTCGGTGCCGCCGTAGCACGGCCTCACCACCACCACGCGCCGCCGCCCGCTCATCGCGGCGGCGCTCACCAGCAGTGCCAGCGCCGCCTGCCCGCTCGCGGTCACCCGAGCCTCCGGCGTCGGACCTCCGGGCGGCGTCTCCAGCGCCGCCAGCGTGGCTTCGAGCAGCGCGACGCTTTCGTTGCCGTACCGGCGGTACACGCGCGGGTCCGCCTCCATCGCCGCATCGAGCGCGTCGAGGTCGGGGTATGCGCGCACCGACCCCAACGACGGCGACGCCACCAGATCCGCGCCCTCGACCCCGGCGAAGGGACGTCCCCCGCCACGGATGGCCGCCAGCCTGATGTCGTCGCCCGGGCTCACCCCGCCGGCGCCGCCGCCGGAGGCGCCGGGCCCACCGCACCGCCAGCCGCGCCATCGCCAGCCGCCGTCCCAGCACCGGCTGCCCCATCGGCGACCAACCGGAACGCCGAAGGTCCCGCGTACCGCGCGGAAGACCCCAGCTCGGCCTCGATCCGCAGGAGCCGGTTGTACTTGGCCACCCGCTCCGACCGCGACGGCGCGCCGGCCTTGATCTGGCCGGCATTGACCGCGACCGCGAGGTCGGCGATGGTGGTGTCCTCGGTTTCGCCGCTGCGGTGGCTGATCACCGTCGCATACCCGTGCGACGACGCCAGCGCGATGGCGGCGAGCGTCTCGCTCAGCGTCCCGATCTGGTTCAACTTCACCAGCAGCGCGTTGCCGACACCGCGCGCGAATCCCTCGCGCAGCCGGGCCACGTTGGTGACGAACACGTCGTCGCCCACCAGTTGCACGCGCGAGCCCAGCCGCGCGGTCAGCAGCGCCCACCCCTCCCAATCGTCCTCTGCCATGCCGTCCTCGATCGAGACGATCGGGTACTGCGACACCCAGCGCTCCCAGAGGTC
>CATPAP010000195.1 GCA_955651875.1 Candidatus Dormiibacterota bacterium | reverse complement strand
CCAGGAAGAGCGCGTCGAGCAGGGCCAGGAGGAGGGCGGTCTTGATGTTCTGCCACATACCCCTAGCGTACCCTTCCCCCCGCCGCCGGCCGCCGCGAGCGAGCGTCTAGGTCGGAAAGTTGCCGTGGTGGCGGGGTGCGTCATCCCGCTGCCGCGTCGCGTACGCCGCGAAGCGCCGCACCAGCTCGTCACGAAGCTCGGCGGGTGGAACCACCGCGTCGACGATGAGCTCATCGGCCAGCCGGTAGATGTCGATGTCCTCGCGGTATTCGTCCTGCAGCGTCTGCACGAACTCTGCCCGCTCCTCCTCGGGGAGCTCCTGGATGCGGTTGTAGTAGACAGCGTTCACAGCTGCCTCGGGCCCCATCACCGCGATCTGCGCGGAGGGCAGCGCCAGCGTGCAGTCCGGATCGAAGGCGGGGCCGCACATGGCATACAACCCGGCGCCGTACGCCTTGCGCATCACCACGCAGACCTTGGGAACGCCGGCCTGGGTGAGCGCCGCGATCATCTTGGCACCGTGGCGGATGATCCCCTGCCTCTCCACCGCCGTGCCGATCATGAATCCGGGAACGTCGGCGAGGAAGAGCAAGGGGATGTTGAAGGCGTCGCAGCACGTGATGAACCGCGCTCCCTTGTCCGCGGAGTCGACGAACAGCACGCCGCCTTTGAAGCGCGGCTGCGAGGCGATGACACCCACCGCGCGGCCATCGATTCGTGCGAAGCCGGTCACCAGCTCGCGGGCAAACAGGCGCTTGACCTCGAGGAACGAGCCGGCATCGACGAGTCCGTTGATCACCGCCTGCACGTCGTAGCCGCGACCGGCCTCGAGCGGGATCGTCTCCTCGATCGAGGGCGCGTCCTCGGCCGGCGCCGTCGCCGTGACCGGCGCAACGTTCTCGCGCCACGACGAGGGCATGTACGACATGTAGCTGCGGGCCGCCGCGATGGCCTCGTCCTCCGTGCTGACAAGCATGTCGCCGCAGCCGCTGACCGTGCAGTGCATCCGCGCGCCGCCCATCTCCTCGAGCGACACCTTCTCGCCGACGACCACCTCGGCCATCCGCGGTGAGCCGAGGTACATCGACGCGTTGCCTTCGACCATGATCGCCGCGTCACAGAAAGCGGGGATGTACGCGCCGCCAGCGGCGGACGGCCCAAAGAGCACGCAGAGCTGGGGCACCTGTCCAGACAGACGGACCTGCATGCGAAAGATGCGCCCGGCGTGACGGCGGCCGGGGAACATGGCCACCTGGTCGGTGATGCGGGCTCCCGCCGAGTCCACCAGGTAGATCAGGGGGATCTGCAGACGTTCTGCGGTCTCGAGGATGCGCACGATCTTCTCGACGGTCCGCGCGCCCCATGACCCCGCCTTCACCGAGGGGTCGTTGGCCATGACCGCGCAACTACGACCGTGCAGGGTGCCGATGCCGGTCACGACGCCGTCGGCGGGAAGGTCATCGGCAAGGTTGTTGGCCAGGAGGCCGTCCTCCACGAACTCGCTCCCTTGGTCGAACAGCAGCGCGATTCGCTCGCGGGCCATCAGCTTCTTCTGTTCGCGGAGCTTGGCGCGCGCCTTCTCCGAGCCCCCGCTGCGCGCCCGTTCCAGGCGCCGCTCCAGGTCGGACGCGTCGTGGACGGGGGATTCTCTGCGCGAGACGACGTCGGTCATGCCACCGTCTCCTCCACCCTGGCGCCGGTCCACACGCCGGCCCGGTAGAGCTTGCCGGGGAGGTCCATGCCCAGGTCGGCGGCCAGCCTCTCGCTCACCGCGCAATACGCCTCGAGGTCACAGCCGTGCACGCCGCCGACGGCGGCCACCGCCTGCAGCGCGTCCTCGCTGCACACGTTGCCGGTGGAACGCGGGGCGAACGGACAACCGCCGAGACCGCCGGCGCTGCCGTCAAACCGCGTCACTCCCGCCTCGTACGCAACCAGCACGTTGGCGACGCCCAGGCCACGCGTGTCGTGGACGTGCAGGCTGAGGCGATTCGCCGGTACGAAAGCACCGGCGCGCACACACAGCTCGCGGACCCCGGCCGGGTTGGCGACGCCGATGGTGTCGGCGACGCCCACCTCCATTGCACCACGCGCGACGAGCTCCGCGCAGAGGTCGACGACGCGCTGCGGATCAACGGCACCCTCGAACGGACAGCCGAAGCTCACCGAGACGGCGACGTCGACATCGCAGCCCCCCTGGCGCGCGTCCGCGACGACCGCGTCGAGGTCGGCGAGCGACTCCGCGACGCTGCGGTTGACGTTGGCGCGGTTGAATGTCTCGGTCGCGGCGATGGTGTACAGAACGTTGCGCACGTCGTGCTCGAGCGCCATCTCCAGGCCGCGCCGGTTGGGGACCAGCACGCGCAGGCGCGGCAGAGCGTCGGGACCGAGAGCACGCAGGACCTCGCCCGCGTCGGCCAGCTGGGGCACCCACCGCGGGGACACGAACGAGGTGGCCTCGACGCGCGCCACGCCGGCAGCGAGGAGGCCGTCGACCAGCCTGATCTTCACCTCAGCCGGCACGATCGCGGCGATGTTCTGGAGCCCGTCGCGGGGCGCCACGTCCGTCCAGGTGACCTCACCCATCGCCGCCATTCTCCCTGTGTCGCATCTGCGATCACCCTAGCAGAGCGCTGTGGCGCGTCCGACCCCCAGACCACCACGCCGCCGCATAGACTGGGCGGGCGCGATGCCCCGCTTTCGTCTCACCACCTACCTGCGCGACACCTTCGGGGTCGACGACCCGAGGACCTTCCGCCTTTGCGGCATGGACGAGGTGGGACGCGGCTCGTATGCAGGGCCACTGGTGGCCGCGGCGGTGGTGCTGCCACCACGGTTCCGCCATCCGCTCCTGCGCGACAGCAAGTTGCTGAGCGCTCGCCAGCGCGCGGAGGTGGGCGCGGTGATTCGACGCCGCGCGGTTGCCTGGGTGGTCGCCGAGATCTCGGCTGCGGACATCAACCGGCGCGGGCTGGGCTGGGCCAACGTGGAGATCTTCCGCCGGCTCGTCGATCTCGTCGAGGCCGACGGCTACTGCTGCGACGGCCGCCTGCGCATCGATGCAACCCGCACGGTTCACTGCCTCGTCAGGGGTGACAACCTGGTTCCCGCAATCTCCGCGGCGTCGATCGTGGCGAAGGTGCACCGCGACGCGATCATGACCGCGATGCACGATGACGCACCCCAGTACAACTGGGCCAGCAACAAGGGATACGGCGCCCGCGAGCACCGCGACGCCATCCTCAGCCACGGGCCGCACCGCGAGCACCGCACTGTGTTCATCGACGGCATGCTGCAGATGGATCTCGCGTTCGGGGACGCCGCCGGCGCAATCTTCGAACCGGCGCCGGCCTGAGCGCGGCGGCCGCGCTGATCGTCCGCCGTATGCTGGCCTCATGAAGGCGACTCCGCACGCCCCCGTGGACGGCACCGTCTTTCGGAACGCGGCTGCACGATTCGCCAGTGGCGTGACTGTCGCGGCGGCAGCGCACGACGGGCTGCATCACGCCATCACCGCGACCGCGTTCGCGTCGCTCTCCCTGGAACCGCCGCTCGTGCTGCTGGCGCTCGACCGCGCCGGCCAGCTCATCGGCCTGGTGCGGGCCAGCGGGCACGTCGGGCTCAGCGTGCTCTCGGTCGACCAGGAGCAGATTGGCCGCCGCGCCTCCACTCGGGGGCGCCGCCTGCAGGTGCCCTCGGACGCCGCGCCCACCACGACGGCTGTCACCGGTGCCCCCCTTCTGACCGGTGCGCTCGCCTGGTTCGACTGCGACGTTGAGACGATCTCCGAGCACGGAGATCACGCGATCATCGTCGGCCTGGTCGTCGCCGCCGCGTCGTCGGAGGGCGAGCCCTTGCTGTACTTCGAGCGCAGGTACCACCGCCTGGGCACGCAGCTCGGCGAACCTGGGGTGAGCCGCTGACCTCCGTCAGCCGCAGCCGCAGGCCCCGCCGCAGCATCCACCGCCCGAACGCGGCGCGGTGGCCACCGATGTGCCCGACGCCGCCGCCCGGCTCACCGCAACCTGGCTGATCAGGGGCATGCTTGCCCGGCTCTCGCAGCTGGGGCAGAGCGCCGCGAGCTCGCGCTCACCCATCCGCCGCAGCACCTCGAAGGTCGCGTGGCAGTCGTTGCAGCGGTACTCGTAGACGGGCACGAGCCCAGGGTAGCACTAGTATCATGCTTGCAGTGCACCATCAAAGCCACGCTGTATCGAGCCAATTCGCTCCAGCGCATTCCCAGCAGTCCGCCACCTCCGGCCATGAGTTCGACGATGTGTTCGTGGGTGTGCCGACATACAACGAAGCCGAGAATGCGCCACAGTTGGTGAGGGAACTGCGCGAGCATCTTCCCGGCGCGACCATCATGGTCATCGACGACTCATCCCCCGACGGCACCGGCGATCTCATCGCCGCGACTTGCCGTTCCGACCCGCTCGTCCGTCTCCGTCGCCGCCCGCGCAAGCTTGGTGTTGGCACCGCCTACCTGGCTGCGTTCGAAGAGGCCCGTAAGGTGGGCGCACGCATCGTGTTGACCATGGATGCCGACTTCTCGCACCGCCCGCAGGATGCTCCGGCGATCGTCCGAGCGGTGCGGCGTGACGACGTGGACCTCGCCGTCGGCTCGCGCTATGTGCCAGGTGGGAGCATCATTGGCTGGCCCCGTGGACGCAAGGCGCTGAGCTCGATTGCGAACCGTCTGATCAGGACATCGTTGGATAGGCAGATCAACGACTGCACCGGCTCGTTCCGCGCATATCGAATGGAGTTGATCGACCGGCTCGATCTCTCAGCGTTGAGGAACACCGGATACAGCGCGCTGCCCGAGTTGCTCCTGCTCGTCATGGCCGCCGGCGGCGGCATCGTTGAGGTGCCGATCACGTTTGTTGAACGTCAGCATGGCGCGACCAAGCTCACGCAGCGTGAGTTGCTCAACTCGCTGACCAACCTGATCTGGTTGCGGCAACGGCGCGTGGCGCTCGCCGCTGGACGCGCGCGCGATCGCGATGCGCTTGACACCAGGGAGCTCATCGGGCGGCCTCTGTCAGGCTCCGCGGCAGCCCCGGTGATCGCCGCGGATGTTCCACACCATCCGGCGATGAGGACGCCATGATCGGGGTGTTCGGGGATGTGCTCGGTCGACCACCGACACGCCTCGACGGCGTCGCCGTCTTGTGGAATGTCTGACGCGATTGGCTTCGATGCGAACTTGCATTACGAACATCCGTTCGCTACAATCTCCCCATGAGCAACCCCCCGACGGAACTGCTCCTGCCGCTCGGCGACAGCTCGGCCCGTGGTGAGCTCACCACCCGCCGCTGGCATCACCTCATGACTGTTGCGGGCATCGAGCCGGCGTCGGCGCAGCGCCTGGCCCGCGCTTTCCCTTCCCTGGCGGCCGTCTACGCTGCCGACGAGGAGCAGCTCGTGAGGGTCGTCGGTCCGGTGGTCGCGTCTCGAATGCGCTGGTTTCTCGACGCTCCCTTGGACACAGGGCTCTCAATGAGAGCGGTCGTGCGCGCCAAAGCGGCGTAATGGTGTCGTTTTGCTGACGCCCTGACGCCTGACGGGGTCGCCGCACGTATGAT
>CATPAP010000194.1 GCA_955651875.1 Candidatus Dormiibacterota bacterium | reverse complement strand
GCTGCAGGAGCGCCAGCGCGTTGTAGTGCGCCTGGCTGCGCAGGACCTTGGTGTTCTCGTGTATCTGCAGCCGCTGCAGCCGGAGCTGCCGGTAGATGGCGATGAACGTCCCTGCGAGCACGAGCCCGCTGACCGCCAGCCAGAACCACTCCGAACCCTGCCCGATGAATGCCACACCGTCGGTACTGATGAGCTTCACGTCTGATCACTCCCTGCCATGCCACGTTGGGTGGATCGTGGGGGTGCGACAGGGCGGGCACAAGGGGTGGGGACCCGCCGCAGCACGGTGCCCGCCACGCGACAGCAAACAGCGCGACCGCGCCCACACGGCTTTTGAGGGCCGCCCTGCGATGACAAGCATCCAATCCTGTGGTTATGCGTGCACGCTGCGGTCAGTCCGAGCGGGCCAAGGAAAAGTGAGCGTATGATCAAAGCAAACGCTCAACCGAGTGCACAGGAGGCTGGCCATGGTCGTGGCCGTTTTTGCTGGAGTGGCAGTCGCGGGGCTGTTGGCGTCGTTCGGGGTGGAACGCCTCCTGCACGCACATCTGCAGCGTGTCCTTACCGACATCTGTGAGACGGACGCACGGAGCGGGTTCTTCGTCGCGGTCAGTGCCCTGACGATCGTGTTGAGCGGTGCCCTGGCGTCGACCGCAACGACGGGATACGCCGACCCGAACGCGGTCGGGTTCGACCTGCTGAACGGTGCGCTGACGCAGACACGTATCGTTATGGTCGGGCTCCTCGGCGTGGTGCTTGTTGTCGCCTTTCTCCTCATCGGTGCGATTCGTCGCTTCGAGGACCGGCACCGGCCGTTCTCTGTGCCGCCGCCCGGCCCAATGCCGCCCCAACATTCGCAATACTCTCCCGCGCCGACGGCGCCAGGGCACGCCGGCTCCACGCAATGACACCGCTGCTCGTTGCCGGCGTGGTGGTGGTTGGCGCGGCAACAGTTCTCCGGGCGCTGCGCACGCCACTCTTGGCAATGCTCGTCGAGGTGTGTGTGGTCAAGCACCGAGCTCGCTTCTGGTGGCGTGTCTCGGCGGCAGAGCTGGTCGTCGGCACAGCGCTCTGTGCGTCCACGTCGCTCGCCTTGACCGGCCTGAGGGCGGACCCGTGGCTCACCGCGGTCGCCGTGCTGCGCGGCGGCTGCGCGGGGCTGCTGGTGAGCCTGCTGGCGATCACCGTCGGGACGGTCGCGGCTGGTCAGGCGACTGCCGCCACGCCGTGGCACGACGCGGAATGAGTGCGCCGAATGTCGTGGCAGCGGAGGCGGCGACGGCGAACTCGACGCGGCCGCGGCGCGGACGTTCCCGCGTCAGCGTCACCGGCACGCGGGAACGCATCATCACGGCGACGCTGGACGCGTTGGCGCGCAACGGATATTCGGGTACCACAGCCCGGGTCATTGCTGCGTCGGCGGGCGTGCCGGTGGGTTTGATCTTCTACCACTTCGGCACGCTCGACACCCTTCTCCTGGCGGTGCTCGATCACACCAGTGCGGCGCGGCTGCCCCGGTGGGAAGAGGCACTCGCCGAGGTGCGCCACCCGGTGGACCTCGTGCGCATCATGGGCGCGCTCTACGCCGAGGACATGGCGAGCGGCCACGCCGTGGCGGTCCGTGAGCTCGTCTCCAACGGTGGCCTGTCGGCTCGCCTCGGGAAGGAGATGGCGGTGCGGATGGAACCGTGGTTCGAATTGGCCGAGGGAGTGGCAGCGCGCGTGCTGCATGGCTCGCCAGTCCTCGGTCTGATCCCTGCACGCGACCTCGCCGTCACCGCGGTGGCGCTGTACCTGGGCCTCGACGTCGTGTCGCGCCTCGCGGGGACCAGCACCTCCGCAGCCGCGCTCGTCTCCGCAGGGGAGCGGCTGGCGCCGCTACTCGGCCGACTGAGCACTCGCGACACGGCAACGTCCCGTCGCCCGCGCCGGATTGCACTGGACTGACGCGGCGCTGGACGCCACCCGAAGGCGGTCCCGGGCAATACGCTCTCCGGAACTCGGGGCGCGTGCGTGCCCTCTCGCGACAAGGCGGCGGACCAAATGAGCTCACACGTGACCAGGCGCCGTCTCTCTGCAGGCGCGGTTGCCGGGACCGCGGTGTGCCTCGCAGTCGCCGCGTTGGCCACGCTGGCGGGACATCTGACCCCGATCATCGGAGCTCCGGTGATCGGGCTCGTGATCGGCGTGGTGATCGCGGTGATCCGCCGCCCAGCGGGAGCGATGGTTGCGGGGATCAGCTTCTGCAGCCATCAGGTCCTCCAGGTCGCGGTCGCCAGCCTGGGGCTGCAGCTGACGCTCGGTGAGGCTGTGTCCTCGGGTGCACGCTCGCTCCCCGTGCTGGTCGGGACCCTGGCCATCTGCCTGGTCGCGGCTGGGCTGCTCGGCTATCTCCTGAGTGTGCGCACCCAGCTGCGCACACTCATCGGGGTGGGCACGGCGATATGCGGTGCCAGTGCGATCGCAGCCGTCACCCCGGTGATCGAGGCGGCCGCGGCCGACGTCGCCTACGCGTTCTCGACCGTCTTTCTGTTCAACGCGGTCGCCGTGGTGCTGTTTCCGCTCATCGGTCATCTCCTGTCGATGTCGCAGAACGCTTTCGGCCTCTTCGCGGGAACCGCGATCAACGACACGTCGTCGGTGGTCGCCGCCGGCTACGTCTACGGTCCCGCTGCGGGGCAGCATGCGGTCGTCGTCAAGCTCACCCGAACCCTGTTCATCATCCCGATCACCCTGTTCCTCGCACTGCGTCGCAGCCGCGCGGGCCATGGCGGCCGCCTGCCCCAATTCACCCACCTGGTGCCCTGGTTCGTGGTGGCATTCGTGGCCGCGAGCGCCGTGGTCAGCATCGTGCCGCCGTCAGGATCGGTGCGCTCGGCGTTCAGCACTGTGGCCCTGTTCCTGGTCACCGTCGCGCTTGCCGCCATCGGCCTGTCGACAGACGTTGCGGGCCTGCGCAGGACCGGGCCGCGACCACTGCTGCTCGGCGCGATGCTCTGGGTCCTGGTCAGCGTCTCCAGCCTGGCCCTCGCCGCCGTGTCGGGAATCCGCTGAGGGTCAGGCAGCAGTCACGAGCGGGTGCCCCAAGGCCGTCCACGCGTCGACGCCGTCAGTGACATGCCAGACGTCGCGCATCCCGAGTCGAAGGAGCAGTGACACGCCGAGTGCGGCCCGGTACCCCGTGGCACAGTGCACCGCGATCGGTGCAGTGCGGTCGAGGTGACCGACGATGTCGGGTAACTCCGGCGAGAGGGCGTGCACCGCACCAGGGAGATGTCCGCGTGCCCACTCGTCGTCCTGGCGCACGTCCACGACGGTGAGGCGGTCGCCGTCGAGGATCCGCTCAGTGAGGTCGCCCATGGTGCAGCACGTCACGCGTCGCGTCTCACGGCCCGCGCCCACCCAGTCCCGCTGATCGAGCCAGCCGCGAACCCCAGTGAATCCGATGCGGATGAGCTGCCGCGTGGCGTCCTCGGCCGCCGCCGCTGAGTCGGCGATGAGCACCACCGCCGCGTCGATCTCGACGACCCAGCCGACCCAGGCTGAGAATGCACCGTCGATCGGGACGGAGAGTGAGCCGGGAACGTGAGCGGCGTCGAAATCTGCGAACGGCCGGCAGTCCACCGTCACGGCACCGGCCGTGACGGCGTCGTCGAACGCAGTGACCGCGAGCTGCACCACGCTCACGCCTGGCTCGCGCGGTACTGCGGCGCGGTTGAGCAGAGCCATGCGCGCGTAGTACGCAGGATACCTGCCCTGCTTGGCATGGACCGCCAGGAAATGAGCGAAGTCCGGCGCGGTCGCCAGGGGGTTCTCACGCCGCTCGCGGCCGATCGTCGTGGCCCGCTCGCTCGAGGACGCGGCTCCGCAGAATGAGCCGCCGCCATGGGTCGGGAGCACGCGCAGCTCGTCGGGCAGCGTCAGCAGCTGCTGCCGCAGCATCTCACGGCCGCTGCGCGCGAGCTCGTACAGCCGGCTCGGACCAAGCAGATCGGGCCGGGCCATGGTTCCCACCATCAGCGCACCCCCCGAGAACAGAGCAACCGGCCGGTCGTCGGCGTCGAGCAGGAGGTAGCTCATGTGCTCCGGCGTGTGACCGGGCGAGTGGATCGCGCGCAGTCGCAGCGAGCCGACCACGAGCTCCTCCCCGCCGCTGAGCTCGCGGTCCGCCCCGGTGATCCCGCTCGCTGCGGGCACCACGAAGGCGGAGCCGGCGGCTGCCCGCAGGTCGGGCCCGCCGGAGATGAAGTCGTTGTGGACGTGAGTGTCGAGGCTGACGGCCAATCGCCAGCCTCGGTCGCCCGCCACGGCGAGGTAGCGGTCCACGTCGCGCAGGGGGTCCACGACGGCGGCATCGCCAGTCTGAGG
>CATPAP010000193.1 GCA_955651875.1 Candidatus Dormiibacterota bacterium | reverse complement strand
GAGCTATAGGCGCGCGGCTCCAAGTGCGGAGCTGGCTGCGAGTGTACACGAGCGCTCCTGACCACCCCGCGCCGGATCCGGCCGGCTACGCTGGCGCGGGCCTGCGCGGCATGATGGGTGGCAACGCAATCAGGCAGCTGGGCCGGAGGTCGTGCTATGGCGGTGACGGGGAGTGTCGAAACTGGGCTGACCGCTGAGGATGTCGCGTTCCTCCGCGACCTCGGCAACCAGTTGCGCGTCGACGGCATCCGCGCCAGCACCAAGGCTGGATCTGGCCATCCCACCTCGAGCATGTCGGCAAGCGATCTCCTCGCCGTCCTGATCGCGCGCCATCTCCATTACGACTGGCAGAACCCCGCCCTCGACAACAACGACCATCTGATCTTCTCCAAGGGCCACGCCTCGCCCCTGATCTATGCCGTGTTCAAAGCATGCGGAGCGATCGACGACGCCGAGCTGATGACCTACCGAACCCACGGGTCGCGCCTGCAGGGTCATCCCACCCCCATCCTGCCCTGGGTCGACGTCGCCACGGGATCGCTCGGACAGGGCATGCCCATCGCCGTCGGCGTTGCGCTGGCCGGCCGCGCGGTCGACAAGCTGCCCTTCCATGTCTGGACGGTCTGCGGGGACTCGGAGGTCGCCGAGGGCTCGATCTGGGAGGGCCTCGACAAGGCGGCCCACTACGGGCTGAGCAACTTCACCGCCATCGTCGACGTCAACCGCCTCGGCCAGCGCGGACCGACCGAGTTCGAGTGGGACATGGCTGCGTACCAGCGCAGAGTCGAAGCATTCGGCTGCCGCGCCCTGGTCATCGACGGGCACGACGTCGAAGAGATCGACGAGGCTCTCGGAGCCGCCCGCGCCGAGCGTGAGCGCCCCACGGTGGTCCTCGCCCGCACCATCAAGGGCAAGGGTTTCAGCGAGATCGAGAACAAGGACGGCTGGCACGGCAAGGCGCTGCCGCCGGACATGGCCGAGCGGGCCATCGCCGAGCTCGGCGGCGTACGCGACATCGCCGTCGACACGCCGCGACCGCAGGCGGGCGAATCGGCGGTGCGTCGAGGCGGCACAGACGTGACGATCGCGCTGCCCACCTACTCGAAGGACGACAAGGTGGCCACGCGCAAGGCCTACGGCGATGCGCTGACCGCGCTCGGCGCGCGGCCCGACGTCGTCGCGCTCGACGGCGAGGTGAGCAATTCAACCCACGCCGACGAGTTCAAGAAGGCCTACCCGGATCGCTTCTTCGAGATGTTCATCGCCGAGCAGCAGCTCGTCGCCTCCACCGTCGGCATGGCGGTGCGCGGCCTGGTTCCGTTCGCCTCGACGTTCGCCGCGTTCTTCAGCCGCGCCTACGACTTCGTGCGCATGGCCGGCGTGTCCGGCGCCAACATCCGGCTCGCCGGGTCGCACGCGGGCTGCGAGATCGGCGCCGACGGGCCCTCGCAGATGGCGCTCGAAGACCTCGCGTCCCTCCGCGCCGTGCACACCTCGACAGTTCTGTACCCGAGCGACCCCGTCTCCACGGCAAAGCTCGTGCTGCACATGGCCGAGACCGACGGGGTCGTGTACCTGCGCACCACGCGCGGCGCCTACCCCACGCTGTACGACAACGACGACGAGTTTCCGATCGGCGGCTCGAAGCTGCTGCGCAGCAGTGATGACGACGCCGTGACGCTCATCGGCGCCGGCGTCACCCTGCACAACTGTCTGGATGCCGCACAGAGGCTGGCTGCTGAGGGCGTGAGCTGCCGCGTCGTCGACCTGTACTCCGTCAAGCCCGTCGACGTCGAGGGCCTGCGTGCCGCATCCGCAGCCACCCACGATCGCTTCGTGATCGTCGAGGACCACTATCCGCAGGGTGGGCTTGCGGCCGCCGTCCTTGAGGCGCTCGCCGCGGACGAGCGGCCGCCGCGCGTCGTCCATCTCGCCGTCCGAGAGCTCCCGGGCTCGGGCACCCCGGCCGAGTTGATGGCTGCGGCCGGGATCGACGCCGACGCCATCGTCGCCGCGGCCAGGAACCTCGCCGGCGAGGTGCGCTGAATGGCGGCGTCGAACCCGCTCCAGGAGCTGGCCGAGCAGGGGCAGTCGATCTGGCTCGACTACATCAGCCGCGAGCTGCTCACCGGCGGCGAGCTCGAGCGAATGATCGCCGACGACAACGTGACCGGGATGACCAGCAATCCCACCATCTTCCAGAAGGCGATCGCGGAGGGAACCGACTACGACGAGCAGATCCACGAGCTGCTCGCCGGCGGGATCGAGAATCCCAACGACATCTTCCTCGAGCTCGCCATCACCGACATCCGGCGCGCCGCCGACATCCTCCGGCCCGTCCACGAGCGCACCAACGGTGCGGATGGTTTCGTGAGCCTCGAGGTGGCCCCCGAGGCCGCCCACAGCACCGAACGCAGCGTCGACCTCGCGCAGGAGTACTGGAGGCGGGTGGACCGGCCCAACCTCATGGTCAAGATCCCTGCGACCCCTGAGGGTGTGCCCGCAATCCAGAGCGCGTTGACCGCGGGCGTCAACATCAATGTCACCCTCATCTTCGCGCTGCAGGCGTACGACACCGTCATCCACGCGTACCTCGATGCACTGAAGGCTCGCCACCAGCAGGGCCTCTCTCTCGACGTGCACTCGGTGGCGTCGTTCTTCGTGAGCCGCGTGGACACCGCGGTGGACAAGCTCCTCGAGGAGAAGCTCGCCGCCGATCCCGGCAATCCCCTCCTCGAGGAGCTGCTCGGCAAGGCGGCGATCGCCAACGCGGTGCTCGCCTACGAGAAGTTCGAGCAGTACTTCCGTGGTGATGAATTCGCCGCGCTCGGCGGCGCGGGCGCTCACGTCCAGCGTCCTCTGTGGGCGAGCACCAGCGCGAAGAATCCCAAGTACCGCGACGTCGTCTACGCCGAGGCCCTGGTCGGCGCCGACACCGTCGACACCATGCCGCCGCCGACAATCACTGCATTCCGTGACCATGGCGTCGTCGACGGGAGCACCGTCAACCGCGACTACGCCGGCGCGCACCGGGTGATGGAGCAACTGGAGCAGGCAGGCATCGACATGGACCGGGTCACCGCCGACCTGCTCGACGCGGGCGTCAAGTCGTTCGCCGACTCGTACGACCAGCTGATCCGCGGCATCGCCGAGAAGGTCGACGCCATGCACCGCGGATACGGTCGCCGCCAGAGCCTCAACCTGGCCTCGAGCACCGACGCGGTCCGGACGGCGCTGAGCACCGGCGCGACGCACCAGGTGGCGCGGCGGATCTGGGAGCGCGACCCCGACCTCTGGAAACCGGGCGACGCCGCGCACGCCAAGGTCATCGGCAACAGGCTCGGCTGGCTCGACGTCATCGACGCCATGCGCGATGCCCTTCCCCGGCTCATCGGGCTCACCGCGGAGGTGCAGCAGGCCGGCTTTCGCAACTGCGTGCTCCTCGGCATGGGCGGCAGCAGCCTGTGTCCCGAGGTGTTGCGCAGCTCGTTCGGCAGCGCGGCGGGGCAGCCGGAGCTGCACGTGCTCGACACCACGGATCCCGCGGCGATCGCACAGCTCAGCGACCGGCTCGAGCCGCGCACCACGCTCTTCATCACCGCCTCGAAGTCAGGCACCACGCTCGAGACGCTCAGTCACCTCGCCCACTTCTGGGAATGGACGATTGCGGCGGGCATCAACGACCCCGGCCAGCACTTCATCTGCATCACCGACCCGGGATCCCCGCTGGGAGACACCGCTCGAGAGCGTCGCTTCCGGCACGTGTTCGAGAACCCACCCGACATCGGGGGCCGTTACTCAGCCCTGAGCTT
>CATPAP010000192.1 GCA_955651875.1 Candidatus Dormiibacterota bacterium | reverse complement strand
GCCCGGCCATCGGTCGTCGCCGGTCATCGCAGCCACACGCGCGCGCCGTGTCATGACAGTATTCGGTTTCCCATGCCCGCGCCCCATGTGATCGGACTACTCCTCGGCGCCGAGGAGGACTGGCCGGTCGCCTTTGAGTCGCTGCTGGAGCGCGTGGCCCCTGTCATCAAGGACGGTGGGGTCACCCACACCTTCACCACCGAGCGGATCACCATCGAGCCCTTCAACCTTCGTGCGGTGCCGCGCTACTCGCTGATCATCGACAGGCTCGCCTGGTGGTACCACATGCCGCGCGAATGGCTGAAGAAGGTTGCGCTCATGAACGACGTGCACCTTCTCAACAACCCGTTCACCTTCCAGTCGATGGAGAAGCACGCCGCCTACTGCGCGATGATGCGCCTCGGGCTGCGCGTGCCCGAGACGTGGATGCTGCCCAACAAGGTTCCGCCGGACAATCCGCGCTTCGCCGCCACTGCCGAGCGCTACCTCCGTCACTTCGACCTCGAGGCCGTGGCCAACCAGGTGGGCATGCCGCTCTATATGAAGCCGTTCGACGGTGGCGCCTGGGTCGGGGTCACGCGCATCGAGGAGAGCGCAATGCTCCACCGGGCCTACGACGAGTCCGCCGAGCGCCTCATGCACCTGCAGGCGTCCGTCGAGGACTTCGATGTCTTCGCGCGCAGCCTCGGCATTGGCGCCGAGACGCTGGTGATGCGCTTCAACCCGTCACGTCCCATGCACGTGCGCTATTCAGTGGCACACAACTTTCTCAGCAAGGAGACCGGCGATGAGGTGCTGACCATCGCCCGCCTCGTCAACGCGTTCTTCCGCTGGGAGCTGAACAGCTGCGAGACGCTCGTCAAGGATGGCCTCGTCTATCCCATCGACTACGCCAACGCGACGCCGGACCTCGCCGTCACCAGCCTGCACTACTACTTCCCGTGGGCTATCCGGACCTTGCTCAAATGGGTCATCTTCTGTTGCGTGACCGGCCGCAGGCCCACTGTCGACCTCGACACAAGGAGCTACTTCGCCATCGCCGATCGCGAGGACCTCGACTACGTGGAGAAGCTGCGCGAATACCGTACCCTCGCCGACAGTCAGCTCGAGGTCGACCGCTACCGGGAGTTCTGCGAGCGCCACCTGGCCCGCGTCGACGAGGTGTGCGTCGAGTGGATCGAGAGCGAGGACTTCGATCGCCTCATCGTCAACACGGTGCTGTCGACGTATCCCGCGCACGAGCAGGAGATGTTCCTCGCGCATTTCCGTGGGCTCCTCGCGCTGTGGGCCCACGACCAGCACGCGGCCGCGTAGCCATGCCCATCCACTTCGCCTCGAGCGCCGGCCCGAGCCTTGGCGTCGAGATGGAACTCACCCTCATCAACCCGGAGTCGCGCGAACTGGTCAAGGGCGCGCACGAGATTCTCATCGAGATGGGGGAGGGGCACCCCGACGGCGTTCATCCGAAGGCCAAGGCGGAGCTGCTGCAGTCAACGGTCGAGATCATCACGGGCATCAACAGGACGGTCGCCGAGGCACGCGCCGATCTTGCCGCCTCACTCGACGAGCTCACCACCTACACCGACCGTCGCGGCCTTCTGCTCATGTGCGCCGGCACGCACCCGTTCAGCAACCCGGTGAACCAGGAGATCACTCCCAACGCCCGTTACCTGCGCCTCGTCGAGGAGACGCAATGGCCGGCGCGGCAGATGCAGATCTTCGGCATCCACGTGCACGTCGGGGTGCGCAGCGGTGAGAAGGCGATCGCCATGGTCAATGCGCTCTCCGCCTACATCCCGCACTTCCTCGCGCTGAGTGCGTCGAGCCCCTACTGGATGGGCCAGGACACCGGCCTCGCGTCCGTGCGCTCCAAGGTGTTCGAGGGCCTGCCCACCGCCGGGCCGCCCTGGCAGCTCAGCGGCTGGGCTCAGTTCGAGCGTTTCATGGACACGCTGATCACCGCGCACACCATCGCCACCATCCGCGAGGTGTGGTGGGACATCCGCCCGCATCCCACCTTCGGCACCGTCGAGCTGCGTATCTGTGACGGCCTCACCAACCTTCGTGAGGTGGCCGTCATGGCGGCATTGAGCCAGTGCCTCGTGCACCGCTTCGACGGGCTCCTCGACCGGGGCTATACCCTGCCCGTCCCGCGGGCCTGGGTGGTGCGCGAGAACAAGTGGCGCGCGGCCCGGCATGGGATCGATGCCTCGATCATCGTCGACGACGAGGGCAACACCGTGCCATTGGGCGACGCTGTCACCGAGCTCGTCGAGGAGCTGACCCCGATTGCCCGGCAGCTTGGCTGCGTCGCCGAGCTCCACGACGCGCTGGCGATACTCGAGCGCGGACCGAGCTATATCCGCCAGCGTGAGGTGGTGGCGGGGGGTGGCAGCCTCATCGACGTCGTCGACAGCCTCGTCGCCGAGCTGCGCGGCGAGGGACCGCTTCCCGCGGGCGCGACGCCGAAGCGGCGCCGATCTGAGGTCGATCAGCCGGCGTAGATGCGCAGGTCGCTGGCGAAGCGGTCGGCGATGTCGATGCACGAAGCCAGCTCCGGGTGACGGACCATCACCCACCCGTCGGAGAGAAGCGTCTGGCGCCAGTCCCTGCGGGGTGCGCCCAGGGGAAGGAGGTCGACGGCGGTGACCCATTCGTCGAAGTCGCCCAGCAGCGGTCCCAACCCCTCGATCGCGGTGATGCGGCCCTGCCCCTGGGCGCGCTTGCACACCGATGCGCTGTTGTACCTGCGCGTCACGGGCTGGGTGAACCGCCCGAGCACCACCGCCTCCGCCCAGCGCGTGTACAGATCGGTGTCGCACGAGTAGTTCATGACGTCGACGGTGCGCGCGCCCGCCGGCCGCGCCCCGATCTCGCCGAACACCACCTCGCCGTCGGCCTTGCGGTACCACTCCATGTGGGTGAACCCGTCGCGGAAACCGAGGGCGTCGATGACCGCGTAACCCATGGCGCGCCCACCGGCCAGGTGGTCGGCCAAGGGATCGCGCAGCGCCAGGGTGATCGGGCTGATCCACTCGAGTGAGCGGGCGACGAGCGGTCGGGGCCGGTACCAGCAGATGTTCTCGTAGAGCACCTCACCGTTGGCGCAGATGGTGTCGAAGGTGAACTCCTCACCGTCGACGAACTCCTCGACGCTCACCTCAGGCACGCCTGCCAGGTCAGGGAGCACGGCATCGAGCTGGGCCGCCTCGTCGACCCGATGCGTGTGCGCCGAGCCCGCGCCGGCGATCGGCTTGACGATGATCGGGTAGCCGATCGCCTCCGCCGCTGCACGCACCTCCGCCGCGGTGGTGGCGCGCCGATGCCCCGGGGTGCGGATGCCCGCGCCGTCGAGCACGCGCTTCATCTCCTCCTTGTCGCGGAAAGGGATGGTCTGCGCGACCGTCAGCCCGGGAACGCCGAGCGCCTCGCGCAGCCGCGCTGCGAGCACCATGGTCGGCTCCCACAACGACTCCACCTGGGCGACGCGCACCCCCGCGGCCCGCTCGCGCACCGCTGCGACGATCCCGTCCTCGTCGGCGAACGAGGGTACGTGCCAGTGCGCGGCGAGGTGCTCGCGAGCCATCTCTGGCAGGGAATCGACGGGTTGGTCGCCGACGCCGATGACCCGCACTCCCGTCGATGCCAGCCCGCGCACGAAGAAGGGCATCTCCGCGGGATATCCGGGCGAGATGATCAGCACGGTGTGCATTGCTCAGCCCTCTGCGAGCTCGACGCGCGCGACCTCGACGACCCGGCGGAGCGCAGCGGCGACGACCTCGGTGTCGGGGTGGCGGAGGATCACGTAGCCCTCGCCCTCGTAGCTCTCGCTGCGCGGCTGTCCTTCGGTGGGAAGGCGCGCCTCGACGACGAGCTCACCGAGCTCGTGTTGCAGGATTTCGAGTCCGTGCACGCCGCGCACCACGCCGCGGCCCTGGCCACGCAGGTAGGCGGCGCCGACCGCATGGCGCCGTTCCGGGGGATCGAACTTGCCGAGCGTCTCCAGCCTCGCCCAGGCGCCGTACATGTCGGCGTCGTGCGCGTAGGAGAGCAGCGAGGTGAATTGCGCGCCGGGCGGCCGCGCCGCCACCTCTGACAGCGCGATGCGCCCCTCGCGCAGGCGGAACCACTCCATGTGGCTGAAGCCGGTGACCATTCCGAGCGCCTGCAGCCCCCGCATCGCGCCGTCGCGGATGGCCTCGTACTCGGGCCCGTCGATGAAGCGGGGGAGGAGCACCGCCCACTGGATCCACGGGTTCTCGAGCACCTCGAGCGGTGTCGGAAGGTATTTCGACACCGAGTGCCACACCACGCGTCCGTCCACGCTGACGCTGTCGAAGCTGTGCTCAGCGCCGCTGACCAGCTCCTCGAGGAGAGCGGGCGCATGTTGCGAGGGCGGGTCGACGCGCAGCCACTCGTCCAGCTGATCCTGGTTGTCGATGCGGAACGTGCTTCGCGCGCCCGCCCCGGCCGGAGGCTTCACCACCACGGGCAGCCCGAGCTGCCTCGCGATGCGGGACGCCATCTCAGCCGTGGTCGCCACGCCGTGGCGCGCGCACGGCACCCCGTGGGCGGTGAAGACGTCCTTCATACGTGACTTGTCACGGAAGTTGCGGGCCACCTCGGCGCCCATGCCGGGGATCCCCAGCGCATCGCGCACCTCGCCGAGTGGGACCTGCAGCTGCTCGAGCATCCCGATGAGCCGGTCGACACCGCCGAGCCGAACCCCGAGCGCACGGGTCGCGTCCGCGATCTGCTGTGCATCGGTGCCGTCGTCGACACGCCAGTGCGCGGCCAGCCGGCCTCGAAGCTCGGCGGGGATCTTGTCCCCCTGATCCTGGCTGATCAGCGCGAGCCGCACCCCGGGGACGGAGGCGGCGCTGTCGATGAAACGCAGCGTGGCGTCAAGGAGGAACGGGGCCACGAACACGGCGGTCGGCACGCGCGCAAGTATGCAGCGAGCGCCCCGCTGGCCTGGTCAGTCCAACCGGTGCTTGACGTTGACGGCGTCGAAGGAGATCTCGTCAGGCGGACCGGAGAATCCGGCGGCACCGACTTCGCGGAAGCCCGGCAGCAGTGTCTCGTCGCGGAAGCGCTCCCATGCCTGACGAGATTCGAACAGCCCCACAACCACCCACCCGTCCTCGGCGGGCCCGGACGCCTCAAACGTCTCTCCCAGGACGAGACTTCCGTCAGGCGGGTCGACCTTGGCGGTCACCGCCTCGAATTGCTCGCGCGTTCCGCCCTTGAAGTGGTGCACGATGCCATAGGTCATGGCGCGATCCTCCGTGTAGCTTGACGCCCGCGGATGGTATCGACGCAGGCACCGGGCGGGTAGGATCGGCGGGCAATGGTTGTCATCCTCGTGGAGCCGGCCTTTCCGCCCAACCAACGCGAGTTCGTGCGCGGGCTCGCCGCGGTGGGTGCGACGGTGATCGGAATCGGTGAGCGCCCGCTCGAGCAGTTGGACGGCGACCTGCAGCGCTGGATGCTGCACTACCACCGCGTCGCCAACGTCACCGACGTCGACGCCATGACCGACGCGGTCCACTGGGTGCAGGAGCGCGTCTGGGTCGATCGTCTCGAGGCCGTGGTCGAGGCCCACACCATGGCCGCCGCGCAGGTGCGTGAGAACTGCACCATCCCGGGCACGTCGGTGCGGACCGCGTGGTTGTGCCGCGACAAGCCGTCGATGAAGGAAGCGCTCCGCGAGGTGGGCGTGCCGACGGCAGCGTCGGTGGCGGCGCACTCCAGCGCCGAGGTGCGTGACTTCGCGGGGCAGGTGGGCTATCCGCTCATCGTCAAGCCGCGCGCCGCAGCGGGCGCGTCAGGGACGGTGCGCGTCGACAGCGGAGAAGAGCTCGACGCAGCGCTCAGGGGCTTCGGCTCTGCGGACTCGATTGCCGTCGAAGAGTTCGTCGAAGGACACGAGGGCTTCTACGACACCCTCTCGATCGACGGCGAGCCCGCGTATGACTTCGTCACCCACTACTACCCCAACGTGCTCGACGCGATGCGCACGCGCTGGATCAACCCGCAGTTCGTCACCACCAACCGCGTCGAGACGGTCGCCGACTACGGCGAGGTGCGCGACATGGGGCGCCGCGTTGCGCACGCATTGGGCATCGGCACCTCGGCAACCCACATGGAGTGGTTCTTCGGTCCCAAGGGCCTGCGCTTCAGCGAGATCGGCTGCCGCCCGCCCGGGGTGCGCGCCTGGGATCTGTACTCAGCCGGCAACGACGTCGACATCTACCGCGAATGGGCCAACGCCATCGTCCACGGCCGCGTCGAGCGGCCGCTCTCGCGTCGCCGCGCCGCAGGCATCGTGGCGCTTCGTCCCGACCGCGACGGCACCATCAGCCACTACGAAGGCGTCGATGAGGTGCAGCACCGCTTCGGCGAGCACATCCTCGACGTGCATCTTCCCGAGCCGGGCACGCCGACCCAGCCCGTCGACGCAGGCTACATGGCCAACGCATGGGTGCGACTAGTCCATCCCGACTACGACACCCTGCGCGGCATGCTCGACGTGGTGGGCCAGACGCTCAAAGTCCGCGCCTCGTGAGTGTCACGGTCCTGATGGGTCCCGTCGGGGACGGCTGGGCGGTTGCGCGCGAACTCATTGCGCTCGACGTCGACGGACCCATCGCGCTGGTCACGGCCGGATGGGTCGAGGCCGAGCGCAACGACGCCCACCTCGACCGGGTCCTCGGTGGGGGCACGCGCAATCTCGGGCTTTTCGGCCGCCGCCTCGACATCCTCGAGACCGATGCCGAGTACGCCGACGAGGTGCGCCGGGTGCGCAGCCTGGCCATCGAGATGCGTGAGGTGTACCTGGTGCAGCTGCGCCACGCGCTGCGCGGCGTCGAGGCCGTGCGCCAGCACGAGGCGGCGGCCCGCCGTCTGTCCGGGGTACAGCTGGACGAGGCGATCGAGACAGTGCGTGCTCTCGACGAGCGCCACGCCGCACGCTTGCAGGCACTCCTCGGCGAGTTCTACGCCACCTATCCGCCCCACCTGCGGCCGGCCATCGCCGCCCATCGCGACCAGGTCGCCGCCATCCTGGCCGACTGCGCCGCGGTGGCGATTGCCGGCGGTCACGTCGGTGTGCTCACCGACTGCCTGCACGTCTGCAACGTCGGCGCGATGCTCGGGGAACGTCCCGTCGTCGCCTGGTCGTCGGGGGCGATGGCCATCGCCGAGCGCGTCATGGTGGTCGACGACCACGACCTTGGCGGCCGCCCGGACGAGATGCTTGGCGCCGGCATCGGAGTGATCCGCGGCGTCGTACCCCTCCCTGCAGCGAAGAGCCGGCTGCGCATCGATGACCGCAACCACCTTGCGCTGCTGGCCCGCCGCCTGGCACCCCGCGCCACAGTCCTCCTCGACGAGGGCGACCGCGTGCCCTTCGACGCGGCGGGGGTCGCCGACCTCAGCGCCGCGCGGGTGGTCGCTATGGACGGTGCCGTCCAGAGAGCTGCGGCGGCTGTGTGACCTCGACGTCCCCCAATGCCCCAAAGCAGCGAGCGCTGACACGCCTGCGCGCCGAGGGGGTGACACCGGCGGCCATCGACCGCCTGCTCGTCGAGAACCGGGTCCCGCTCGTCGAGGGGTCGGCGTGCACCTTCGTTTACCGCGGGCCTGCGGACGACGTCGCGGTCGAGCATGCCATCACCGGGCTGCCGAGGCCGCTTCCGCTGCGGCGACTGCGCCGCAGCGACCTGTGGTACGCCACCATCGAGCTGCCTGCGGGATCGCGCATCGAGTACCGGATGCTGGTCCGTCACGGCGACGGCATCGAGAGCATTCTCGACCCGCTCAACCCCGAGTCCGTCACTGGCCCGACGAGCACGATGTCGGTGCTGCGTGCGCAGGGCTACCAGACGCCGTGGTGGGCGCAGCCGGACCCGAGCGCCGTTCCCGGCGAGGTCACCGAGTTCCAATTCCGCAGCCGTGCACTGCGACGGGAGGCACACGTCACGCTGTACTCGCCGGCGCGGATGCGTCGCGATGACCGCCTGCCGCTGCTTGTGGTTCACGACGGCGGCGACTTCCTCAACCATGCCGGGTTCGTGACGGTCCTCGACAACCTCATGGACCGGCGGCTCATGGCCGACACGGTGGTGGCCTTCACCCATCCCGGTGAACGGCTCAGGGAATACGGCGACAGCCCGGCCCACAGCCGCTTCCTCACCGCAGAGCTGGTGCCCCGGCTCGAGGAGCAAATGCCGTTGCGCGGCGAGCCGGCCGGCCGCGTGCTCGCCGGGGCCAGCTTCGGCGCCATCGCCGCGCTCTCCGCTGCCGTTCACGCTCCCGGCTTCTACGGCGGCCTGCTGCTCCAGTCGGCGTCATTCCTGTACACCGTGGTCGGCAGGGAGCATCCCGGCGGCGCGGTGTTCGACCCGGTGGTCAGGTTCGTCAACGCGGTCCGCGCCCAGGCGCAGCCGGTGGTCGAACAGATCTTCCTCAGCTATGGCGCCTTCGAGCCGGCGGCGCAGCGCAACCTCGCAATGGTGGACGTGCTTCGTCGCATGGCAGACGAGGTGCGCGTCGTCGAGGCGCTCGACGGCCACACGTGGACAGGGTGGCGCGACGCCCTGATCGAGGCCCTGAGCTGGCTCTTCCCTGGCGAGCATCGCTTCCTCTACCCCTGATGCGCGAGACTCCGCGGTCATGAAAAGACGGGACCGCTGGTATTCGGGGCGTGTCGAGAGCGACGTGACGGTGGTGCGCTGGGGCCGTTACGGGGTGCCAGTGATCATCTTCCCGACCGCGGGCGGTGACGCCGAGGAGATCGAGCGGATGCTGGTCATCGACGCCCTCGGCGAGCTCATCGATCAGGGCAGGATCAAGGTCTACTCGTGCGACAGCATCGCCGGCAACGCGATGATGCGCGGCGACGGCGATGCCAGGTACCGTGCGGCGCTGCTGGACGGATTCCACGGATTCGTCCGTGAGGAGATGATCCCCGCGATCTGGGCGGACTGCAGAGCACCCGGCATCGATATCGTGGTCACCGGCGCCTCGATCGGCGCCTTCAACGCGCTCGCGATGCTCTGCCGGTATCCCGACGTGGTCAGCCACGCCATCGGTATGAGCGGTACGTACGAGCTCTCGAATTTCATCGGACCTGACGGCGGCGAGGTGCTCTTCTTTGCCACCCCCATGTACTTCCTCCCCGGGTTGCACGGTCCGATCCTCGAGCAGCTGCGCCGCCGCTTCGCCGTCCTGGCCTCGGGAGAGGGGAGGTGGGAGGACATCGGGCACTCCTGGCGGCTGGCCAAGGTGATGGGCGAGAAGGGCATTCCCAACCGCGTCGACCCGTGGGGCCCGGAGTACGACCACGACTGGCCGACGTGGCGGCGCATGCTGCCGCACTACCTCGCCGAGATCAGCTGAACGCGAATGTCGGACCATCCACTCCACGAGACTCGCCTGGCCGTCATCGGCGCCGGCGTGATGGGTGAGGCGATGATGGCGGGGCTGGTCGATCGCGACCTGATCGATGCCGCTCGGGTCACGTGCAGCCACCCGCGCGCCGAACGCCGCGATGCGCTCGCCTCGGCGCACCGAGTCGCGGTCACCGCGGACAACGCCGCCGCCGCCCAGGACGCCGACATCGTCCTGCTGGCGGTCAAGCCGCAGATGCTCGCCGGGGTGATGACCGGGCTGCGTGGCAGCCTTCGCGCCGAGCAGCTCGTGATCAGCGTCATCGCCGGTGCCAGCACACGTGCGCTCGGCGAGGGGCTGCAGCACCCTGCCGTGGTGCGCAGCATGCCGAACACCCCGGCGCAGATCGGGCAGGGCGTGACGGTCTGGTACGCCACGGAGAGCGTCGACGCACGCGCCCGCGAGCAGGTTCGCGCCATGTTCGGTGCGCTCGGCCGCGAGTTCGAGGTGCACGACGAGCGCCAGGTCGCCATGGCGACCGCCGTCAGCGGCACCGGGCCGACGTATATCTTCCTGTTTATCGAGGCTCTCACCGACGCGGCCGTGCACCTCGGCTTCCCGCGCCACGTTGCGCGGGAGCTCGTCCTCGACACCATGTCGGGCTCGGCGGACTTCGCGCTGCAGAGCGGTAAGCACGTCGCCGAGCTGCGCGACATGGTCACCTCGCCGGGCGGTACCTCCGCCGAAGCGCTCTACGAGCTGGAGAAGGGCCGGTTGCGGACGGTCGTCAGTGACGCGGTCTGGGCAGCCTTCGAACGGACCCTGCAGCTGGAGGCGCGGCTCGAGGGACAGGACCCCGGGACAGAACAGCACCGGCGTCGCTGAGACCGCCCTGCCCACTCCCCGCGCGCTCGCGGGGGCAAGTACCCTTGCGGCCATGAATTGCGTCTCCTGCGGGTCCGCCAATCGCGAAGGACGGCGGTCCGTCAGATCGACCGCCAGGCCGTCGGTCAGATCGCCAGGATCGAGCTGCGCATCGACATCCTCAAGGGCCTCGACATCTTCGCCGGTACCACGCGGGCGACCCTCGAACGGCTCGCGCTCTCCGGCGTCGAAGAGACCGTTCCCGCACGCAGCGTGGTGATCCAGGAGGGCGACGAGGCCGACGACTTCTTCGTGCTCGTCGACGGCGAGGCGGAGGTCATCGCGGCCGGCGAGGCCGGGGTCGCCAGGATGCTCGGCTCTCTGTCCCCGCCCAACTACTTCGGAGAGATCGGACTGCTGGCGCGCCGCCCGAGGACGGCGACGGTGCGAGCGGTCACGGGATGCACGCTCTACCGCATCAAGGGCGACGACTTTGTCGACGCGCTCACCGTCGCCTCACTGTCACCCGCAGCCCTCGGCGGCGCCCGGATGCGCCTGGCCCGCACGCACCCGTCGCTGTCATTGACGTTCGGCCAGGAGGCTGCCGCTGCGGCGCCCCGACCGCAGCTGAGTGCGCAGGAGACCCCGGCCGAACCGACGCCCCGGCCTCTCGCACCACCCGCCACAGACGCGCCCGGGGACGAGCCGGACGGCAACCAACCCCCCAGTCCGCAGACCTGAGCAGGGCGCGGCAGCGCGCGTCTCGCCGAGCCAGTTGGAGGCCATTCCCACCATCTGGTCCGGCCGGCCCCTTACCACGAAAGTGTGGGGATGGACGGCCAAACGCCACGAAAGCGCACGCCCCGATACGGGATCCGAGTGCGCGGATCCGCGGGCCGGAGGCTTGGGCTCGCTGTCGCAGCAGGAGACTTGTTTTTGGGGGCGCTCCTCTGGGCCGCCACCGGACACATCACCATTGCCCTCGCCGCCAAGGGAACCGTCCGGGCGTCTGGCCTTCTCGTCTCTTCGGCCCGGGACAGCCGAGCTAAGAGGACGCCGCCGTCCGAGGATGGCCGAGTTCTCAGATCTCCCGTCGCCGGAAGACAACGATGGTGAGGGCGACGACAGCGGCGATCCACACCAGCGCCCAGGCTACGTAGGCGCCGGTGGGTGCGCTCAGCGACGTGAACGGGTTGGCCGCAGCCTCACGGCTGCCCGATGCGACAACGATGACCGCGTCGGGCTCGAGGTTGAAGACGGCGCCACGCCAGAGCCCGTCGGACGGCAGCAGCATCCGGCTGACGGTCCCGGTCGCCGCGATGGGGCCGTTGTTCAGCACCGTCCCGACGGCGCCGGCCACGCCGGCGATCCAGGTGATGAAGAAGAGCATGAGCGCCACGACCCCGGCGGTGATGCCCGAGAGCCGCACGCTGAGACACAGCGTGAGAGTGAGAAGCACGAGGCCTTCGGCCGCGACGAAGGCGGCCGCGGTGACCGGGTGCGGCGGCAGATATCCGGTGGCCCAGAGCACCACCAGGAACTCCACGGCTGTCGCCACCGCCGCGTAGACGACGATGAGGGCCCCGAGGCCGAGCCACTTGCCGATGATCACATCCGAGCGTCGCACCGGACGGGCGAGGACGGCGAGCGCCTGCCCGGATTCGACCTCAGCCGACACCGACTGGGCGGCGACCATGACGGCCCCAAGCCCAAGTACGGCGCTGAACATGAAGAGCACGAAGATGAGCAGTTGAGACGTGATCAGCGTGAGCTCCGCGGGACTGACGGGGACGCCGTGGTCACGCAGCCCTGGGAGGCGGCTGAAACCCCAACCGGTCATCGCGACCGCCAGGGCGGAAAGGACGACCAGGGCGAGCACAAGGCGCCGGCGGCTCACCTCACGCACCGTCACCATCGCGATCGCCAGCACGCTCATGCCACAGTGCCCGCGTCGGCGTCGCGCAGAACCTCGAGGAACCGGTCCTCGAGCGACTGCCGCTTCGGCTCGACGGCGTGCACCCTGCCGCCACGCGCCACCAGCGCAGCGACGATGTCGGCGACGCTGTCCCTGTCGACGCCGGCAACGCTGACCCACTCGCCGTCGACGGTCACCTCCCCCCAGGGCGCGAGCACGGCGGCGAGACCGTCGACCTCGGTGACGCGAAGTCGCAGTGCGACGCCGCCGCCGAGGATCTCGTCGAGTGTCCCGGAGGCTACGACCCGGCCCCTGTCGACAACCGCGAGCCGGTCGCACACTTGCTCAACCTCGCTGAGCAAGTGTGAGTTGAGGAAGACCGCGGTGCCGGCGGTGCGAAGCTTGCGGATGATGGCGCGGACGTCGTGCCGTCCCACCGGGTCGAGCGCGGATGTCGGTTCGTCGAGGAACACCACCTCCGGGCTGCCCAGCATCGCCACCGCAAGGCCGAGCCGCTGCTGCATCCCCTTGGAGAACGTGCCCACCCGGTCGCGGCCGCGTTCGCGTAGGCCGACTGTGGCGAGGGCGGTCTCGATCTCGTCGTCACGCTGTGGCCGCGGCACACCGATGAGCCGGCAGTGAAAGCGCAACACCTCCGCCGGTGAGAGCCACGCCGGGTAGCGGAACAGCTCGGGGAGGTACCCGACGCGGCGGCGAGCCTCGGCG
>CATPAP010000191.1 GCA_955651875.1 Candidatus Dormiibacterota bacterium | reverse complement strand
GCTCGCGGCGCCCTGTCCAAGGCAGGAGGAGGCAACCTCTATGCGCAGCTGCGCAGCAAGGTGCACCAACGCCTCATCGAGGAGCTTGCCGGCAACGCGGACACAGCCCCGCCGGAGCAGGTGCGCCAGCGCATCGGCGAGCTCGTCAACGAGCTGGTCATCGAGCAGAACATGACGATGACCCGCCAGGACAAGCTGCGCGTCATCGACACCGTCACCGACGACGTTCTCGGACTCGGACCGCTGGAGGGCCTCCTCCACGACCCGGCGGTCACCGAGATCATGATCAACAGCTACAAGCAGATCTACGTCGAGCAGCGTGGCAAGCTGAGCGTCAGCCCGGTTACGTTCGAGAGCAACGACCAGCTGATGCAGGTCATCGACCGGATCGTCAGCAGCATCGGGCGGCGCGTCGACGAGTCGTCGCCGATGGTCGACGCGCGGCTCAAGGACGGCTCGCGCGTCAACGTCATCATCCCCCCGCTGGCGTTGCGGGGCCCCACAGTGACCATCCGAAAGTTCGCCAAGGAGGCGTTCTCGGTCGAGGACCTTGAGGCCTTCGGCTCGGTGACGAGCGATATGATCCGCTACCTGCGAGCGTGCGTCCGAGGCCGCCTCAACGTGGTGGTCAGTGGCGGCACCGGATCAGGAAAGACCACGACGCTGAACGTCCTCTCGAGCTTCATCCCCGAGGACGAGCGCATCGTCACCATCGAGGATGCAGCCGAGCTGCAGCTCCGTCAGGAGCATGTGGTCACGCTCGAGACGCGGCCCGCGAACATCGAAGGTCGTGGACGCGTGACCATTCGCGAGCTGGTCATCAACTCTCTGCGTATGCGGCCCGACCGCATCGTCATCGGTGAGTGCCGCGGCGGCGAGGCGCTGGACATGCTCCAGGCGATGAACACCGGCCACGACGGCTCGTTGACGACCCTCCACGCCAACAATCCCCGTGAGTGCGTCAGCCGCCTCGAGACGCTCGTGCTCATGGCCGGCGCAGAGCTGCCGTCGCGCGCGATCCGCGAGCAGATCGGGTCCGCGATCAATGTCATCGTGCAGCAGTCACGGCTCCGCGACGGCACGCGCAAGGTCGTGAGCATCACAGAGGTGACCGGTTGCGAGGCCGGAGACGTGCAGCTCAACGAGATCTTCGCCTTCCGTCAGACGGGGATCGACGAGGACGGCAAGGTGATCGGCAGCTTCACCGCGACAGGCATGGCACCGCACTTCCTCGAGCACCTCGCGTCCGAAGGCGAGGAGTTGCCGGCCGAGATGTTCGCGCCCCTGCGGGTCGTCGACGAAGACTGACCGGGGGTCGTCGCCCGAGAGCGGAATGGTGAGGGGGCTGTGCTCGTCGGCGCGGGGCTGTGGGCTGCATCGGCAGCCGCGCTCCGTCGACGGCGCGAACGAAGCGCGGCGAGCTGGTGCTAGCCGGCGCGGCGCTGCTGCTGCAGGAGCATCTGCTGCTGCAGCAGCTGACGGCGGTCGGGGAACAGCTGCGCCAGGCGTGGCGGCAGCGGGATGCCCATGTCGAACAGCTTGTCGATGAACTTGGGACGGATTCCGGTGGGGTTGAACTCGCCGATGATCTGACCCGTCGACGGGTCGGCGCCCTTGGACTCGAACTTGAAGATCTCCTGCATGGTGATGGTGTCACCCTCCATGCCGATGATCTCGGTGATCGACGTGACCTTGCGCGAGCCATCCTTGAGACGGCTGAGCTGGATCACCAGGTTGAGACCGCTGGCGACCTGCTGGCGGATCGCCTTGAGCGGCAGATCCATACCTGCCATCAGCACCAGCGTCTCGAGGCGCAAGAGAGTCTCGCGCGGGCTGTTGGCGTGGATGGTGGTGAGCGAGCCATCATGACCCGTATTCATGGCCTGCAGCATGTCGAGTGCCTCACCGCCGCGGCACTCGCCGACGATGATGCGGTCAGGCCGCATGCGCAGCGAGTTGACCACGAGGTCGCGAATGCTGATGCGGCCGTCGCCGTTGACGTCGGACGGCCGCGACTCCATGCGGCAGACGTGCTCCTGGTGGAGCTGCAGCTCGGCGGCATCCTCAATGGTCACGATGCGTTCGTCGACTGGGATGAAGCCGGAGCAGACATTGAGCAGGGTGGTCTTACCGGTGCCGGTCCCGCCGCTGACCACGATGTTGGCGCGGGCAAGGACGCACGCCTGGATGAAGGCCGCGCTCTCCTGGGTCAGCGTCCCGAAATCGACGAGGTCACTGACCTGGTACGGATCCTTGCTGAACTTGCGGATGGTGAGGATGGGACCATCGAGCGCGACCGGCGCGATGGCGGCGTTGACGCGCGATCCGTCGAGGAGGCGCGCGTCGCACAGCGGTGAGCGCTGGTCGATGCGACGTCCCACGGACGACACGATGGTGTCGATGACGCGCAGGAGGTGTTCCTCGTTATCGAAGCGGATGTCGGTCAGGAGGATCTTGCCCTTGCGCTCGACATACACCATCTCGTGGCCGTTGACCATGATCTCGGTGAGGGTGTCGTCGTCGATGAGCGGACGCAGCGGCCCGAGCGCTTCGAGGTAGCGGGGATCAATGCCTTTGGCGGCGGTGGCGATGCTCACGCTGGGACGACTCCTCTGATGGCGGTGGACGCTGTGGTCCTGTCGCGATTCTCTCCCGCCGAGGGCCAATCTCGACCCGACAACACAGGTTCGCGACACGATGGTTTCCGAGCGCGAAGTCGGCCGAGGGTACGATGGCAGGGTCGAACCCACCTGGAGAGCCGTGATGCCGACTGACGCCGCCGGCGAGGGCGGTGACCCCACGCGAGGGGTCATCCCACCGGAGCCGGACGATGATGAGCTGGTCTTCGCGGCGCAGGAT
>CATPAP010000190.1 GCA_955651875.1 Candidatus Dormiibacterota bacterium | reverse complement strand
GCCCCAGCGCACGCCCGCGGCGATGGCGAACGCCGCGGCCACCATCAGCAGGCCGAGGACGATGGTGGTGACGATGTCGTAGCCCGCGTAGTCGGTGCCGCGCAGCGACAGCGAGATGCTGCGGTCAGTCGTCGCCACCGTCGACCACTGCAGCGGCAGGCCGACGAGCACGAGCACGCCGCCGACGAGCAGCAGCACCGACGCAGGGCTGACGCGCTTCATGCGGACGGTGCCTCCTTGGCTGAACGCTGGGCCGGACGATGGGCTGAACGACGCAAACGCGTCGGGGCACGGGTAAGCATCACCGCCAAGTACCCCGCCTGTCGAGTACAGGGCAACAAAGAGATGTCAACGTCTGTGAAGAAACGACAGATCAGGTCCGCGTCAATTGACGAAGGACGTGGGTGAGGATGCCCCCGGCGCGGTAGTACTCCACGTCGGTGGCGCTGTCGAGCCTGCAGACCGTTTCGAACGTGGTCTCTCCGGAGGGGCCGCTCGCGACCACCTCGATGGTCGTGCCGGGGCCGGCATCGTCGATGCCGCGGATGGTGTAGCGCTCGTGGCCGTCGAGCTCGAGCGACTCGGCGGAGTCGCCCTCGCGAAACTGCAGTGGAAGGATTCCCATGCCCACCAGGTTGCTGCGGTGGATGCGCTCGAACGACTGGGCGATGACCGCGCGCACCCCCTGGAGCATGGGGCCCTTGGCGGCCCAATCACGCGACGAGCCCGATCCGTACTCGCGCCCTGCGATCACCACCAGCGGCACTCCTTCGGCGGCGTAGCGCATCGCGGCGTCGAAGATCGACATCAGCTCGCCACTGTCGAAGTGGGTGGTCCAGCCGCCCTCGCGGCCATCGGCGAGCGCGTTGCGCAGGCGGATGTTGGCGAAGGTGCCGCGCATCATCACCTCGTGGTTGCCGCGCCGGGCGCCGTAGGTGTTGAAGTCGCGCAGCTCGACGCCCCGTTCGCGCAGGTACGCCGCCGCGGGCGACTTCGAGGAGATGCTCCCTGCCGGCGAGATGTGGTCGGTGGTGATGGAATCGCCGAGCAGGGCGAGAACGCGCGCGGCCTCGATCGCTGCCGGCGGCGTCGGCTCGTCGGCGGCGTGCTCGAAGAACGGCGGCTCGCGCACGTACGTCGACTCGGCGTCCCAGTCGAACATCGCACCCTTCGGTGCGGGCAGCTCCTGCCAGTGCTGGTCGCCGTCGAAGATGCGGGCGTACTCGTCGTGGAACATCTCGCGCTGCAGCGCGGTGCGCGTCACCTCGGCGACCTCCTCGGCGCTCGGCCAGATGTCGCTGAGGAAGACGTCGGCGCCGTCGCTGCCGCGACCCAGGGGTTCGGTGGTGAGGTCGATGTGCACCGTCCCGGCGAGCGCGTACGCGACCACGAGGGGTGGTGACGCGAGGTACGCAGCCTTGACCTGGGGATGGATGCGGCCCTCGAAGTTGCGGTTGCCACTGAGCACTGCCGCGACGGCGAGGTCCTCGGACTCGATGCGCTTGGCGACGTGCTCGGGGAGCGGGCCGCTGTTGCCGATGCAGGTGGTGCACCCGTAGCCGACGGTGTTGAAGTGCAGGGTATCCAGCGCCTCCTGCACGCCGGCGCGGCGCAGGTAGTCGGTGACCACGCGCGAGCCCGGGGCGAGCGAGGTCTTGACGTGCGCCGCCACCTGCAGCCCGCGCTCGACGGCGTGCTGCGCGAGCAGGCCGGCGGCGAGCATCACCGACGGATTCGATGTGTTGGTGCACGAGGTGATGGCGGCGATGACGACCGAGCCGTCGCCGAGCCCGTCGGCACTGTGGCCGTTGCCCTCGGCAGCGGGCGCAGGCGCCGGACCGCCATTTGCGCCACCGGGTCGACCGCCCTCCTCGACGAGGCGGTCGAGGTCGCCGTTGCGCGGCTCGGTGGGATCGTCTGCGCCGCCGTACACGTCGGTGAACGATGCCCACACCCCGGGGAGGGCGACGCGGTCCTGGGGCCGGCGCGGGCCGGCCACCGAGGGCACGACCGAGGCGAGGTCGAGCTCGAGGGTCTCGCTGAACACCGGCGTCTCGCTCTCGTCGGTGCGGAACATGCCCTGCTCGCGGCAGTAGCGCTCGACGAGCTCGACGTGCTCCGGCTCGCGGCCGGTCTGGCGCAGGTACTCGAGCGTGCGTGCGTCGACGGGGAAGAGCGCAGCGGTGGCCCCGTACTCCGGCGACATGTTGGAGAGCGTGGCCCGGTCGGCCGCGGTCATCGAGCTCAGGCCGGTGCCACAGAACTCCACGAACTTGTTGACGACGCCGTGCTTGCGCAGCATCTCGGTGAGGGTGAGCACCAGGTCGGTCGCGGTCGTGCCCGGCGGCAGCGCGTTCTCGAAGCGCACTCCGACCACCACTGGGCTGAGCAGGAAGAGCGGCTGGCCGAGCATGCAGGCCTCAGCCTCGATGCCCCCGACGCCCCAGCCGAGCACGCCGATGCCGTTGACCATAGTGGTGTGCGAGTCCGTGCCCACCAGGGTGTCGGGGAGCGCCACCTTCTTGTCATCGATGTCACGAACCTGGATGACGCTGGCGAGGTACTCGAGGTTGACCTGGTGCACGATGCCCATGCCCGGGGGGACGACGCGGAAGCCCTTGAACGCCTGCTGCGCCCAGCGCAGCAGCATGTAGCGCTCGCGGTTGCGCTCGTACTCGCGCACCAGGTTGCGCTCGTACGCCTGCGCGTCGCCGAAGGCGTCGACCTGCACCGAATGGTCGATGACGAGGTCGACGGGGACGAGCGGGTCGATGCGCGCGGGGTCACCGCCGCTGCGCTCCATGGCGGCGCGCATCGCCGCGAGGTCGACCACCGCGGGCACGCCGGTGAAGTCCTGGAGCAGCACGCGCGAGGGAACGAACGCGCGCTCACGGTCCTCCGCGGGGCGTTTGCCGTCCCAGGCGGTGAGGATGGCGACGTCGTCCTCTCCGGCAAACGGTGCGGCGGAGAGGCGCAGCGCGTTCTCGAGGAGGATCTTGACGGTCACGGGCAGTCGCGACGGGTCGCCGACGCCGCTCTCGGCGAGGCGGTTGAGGCGGAAGTACTCGACGCCGTCCGCAAGATCGGCCCGTGCCCCGTACCGATCCGGCGTGCTCATCACCTCGATCATCCCACTCGTACGACCGCAAGGGCAGACGCCCCTGCGAGGCGAACGCCTCACCCGGGGTAGTTGAGTCGGGTGACTCAATTGACCGAGGCATGCCGCGCGCGGAAATGACCTGCAGGACCTGAGTCCCTCCGGCTACGGCAGGACTTGTCCACAGGGAGCGTAACAAGAGTGAAACACCTGCTGGGAAAAGGGATTTAGGCTTGTTTGCCGAACGTCTGTTTGGTACAATGGTGCCATGCTCGCGGCCGTGCCCATGGGGGCATCCGAACGGCTGGCGACTGCGGTAGGGGAGCGGCTCGCAACGCCGTCGACGCACGCCAGTCGCGACGAGCTCGGCGAGCGGATGGTCTCCACCCGCGCGCTCATCAACGAGCTCGAGCTCAGCTTCTCGCGCGACGCGGCCGCGTTCTCCGCGACCGCCGACCCCGAGCTCGACGACAACCCCGTGGCGTGGATCCGCGAGCAGTGCCGCATGACCGTCAACGCCGCGGTCAACGCCATCCGCATCGGTGAGCAGGAGTGTCGACTGACGCGGAGCATCGAGGCTCTCCTCGCCGGCCGGATCGGGCTCCCCCATCTCGGTCTGCTCTCCCACACGGCCGAGTTCGCCGCCCAACGACCGCACCCGGTCGCGTTCGACGAGTCCGCACTGCTGCGCCAGGCGGAGCGACTCACTGTTGCTCGCTTCCGCGATCAGTGCTACCACGCCGAGCACGCCATGGATGCCGCCGAGTGTGTTGCGGGCGCGGTGCTCGACGTGGAGTTCCGCCGCCTTCGCCTCCATCCCGGCGAGGGCGGATGCCTCGGCTTCTCAGGAACCCTCGACGCCGAGGGTGGCGTGCTCCTGCGCACCGCTCTCGAGCCCCTGGCCGCGAAGAGCCGCCCGGAGGAGTACCGATGCCGCGCGCAGCGCCTGGCTGACGCGCTCGTCGAGCTCGCTGCCCACAGTCTCGACACCGGTGCCATCCCGCGGCGAGCCAGCCAGCGCACCCACGTCCAGGTGACGACCACACTCGCGACCCTGTCGGCACTGGCCGGCGCCATCGCCGGGGAGATGGACTTCGGTGGGGTCATCCCCGACCTCACCGTGCAGCGCCTCGCCTGCGACTCCACGGTCACACGCGTGCTTGTCAACGCCGAGTCCGCGGTGATCGACGTGGGCCGCTCACAGCGCGTGGTCCCTGGTGCCACCCGGCGCGCTCTGAACGTGCGTGACAAAGGCTGCCGCTGGCCCGACTGCGACCGTCCCGCGCCATGGACCGCCGCGCACCACATCGTCCACTGGGTGCACGGCGGCCGCACCGACATGGACAACCTGGTGCTCCTCTGCCATCGCCACCACTGGCTGGTTCACGAGTGCGAGTTCCAGCTGGTCCGCGTCGACGACGGCAGCATCCTCACCATCCCGCCACCGCCGGGAGAGAGCCACCGTCCGCGCGCGCCGAACTGAAGTCGCGCCCGGCTGGTTGAGGTGGCGGAGGCGCTCAGCTGGGCGTCGAGATCTGCGCCAAGTACGACGTCAGGTGCGTGTACCAGCCGCTCAGGAGGAGCACCCCGAGCGCGACCGTCAGTATCCCGCCGACGCGAGTGAGCGGGCCGGAGAGTCCCGACAGCCGGCGGGGCAGGTTGGGCAGCGACGCGTAGAGAAGCGCGATGACCACGAACGGGAGACCGAGCCCGATCGAGTAAGCGGCCAGGAGCACGGCGCCGCTGGCGACGTGGGCGCTGCTCGCCGCCAGCACGAAGGCGGCGCCGAGGTAGGGGCCGACACACGGCGTCCAGCCGATCCCGAACACCACGCCGACGAGGTAGGCGCCGGCCACGCCGCGATTGCGCAGGCGGTCGGGCAGCGAGAGGCCACGCACCCGCTCGAGGATGGGCAGGCGGAGCACTCCGCACACGATCAGGCCGAAGACGACGAGCAGCACACCTCCGACGATCTCCACCGCTCGCTCCGCCTGGCGCACCGAGTGGCCGATGCCGGCGGCGCCGATGCCGAGCAGGATGAACACGGTGGTGAAGCCGGCGACGTAAAGCAGCGAACCCGCGAGCAGCCGCCCGCGGAAGTCGCGGCGGCGAGTGTGGTCGGCGAGGTCGGCGGCGGCCGCGCCGCTCACCGCCGAGAGATAGGCGGGCAGGAGCGGGACCGAGCAGGGGGCGAGGAAGGAGGCGAGCCCCGCCACGAAGGTCGCCACCAACGACGCCAGGCTGATCACCTCAGCCGAAGGTGAAGGTGTAGAGGCGCATGCCGGCGGGGACGGCGATGTCGATGAGCTGGCGGCTGCTGCCGTCCTCGCCCGTGAGCAGGTGATAGAGCTGCTGGCGGCCGATGTCGATCCCGGATTCGGTCAGGTCGGGCCCGCGCCGGCCGGCGGCGACGGGGGCGCGGTCGACGGTGATGGTGACGTGCACCGGTGAGCCTGAATTTTGGCCGGCGACGAGGTAGACGTCGCGCGCGGAGAAGTTGAGGCGGATGTGACCGGGTGTCGTCGAGACGAGGTACTGCCCGTGGTCTGCCCAGGTGCCGGTCACCTGGATCCGGTCTGCCTGGTGAGGCGCACCGGGATCGGGGTAGCTGACCGGCTGGCCCGACTGGCCGTAGGGCTGGCCGTCGGCGAGCTGGCCGCGCTCGCTTCCCGCGTACAGCTCGGGAGTCTGCGTGCTGATGTCCGGGGTCGGCGGTGCCGGCGTCGGCGACGCGCCGGTCACGCCGAGCAGGGCGGCGATCGCCGACTCTGTGATCTGGTAGTCGCCCTCGCCGTCGTGGATGTAGGCGACCCTCCCCGACTGGTCGACCAGGTACTCCGCCGGCCAGTACTGATTGCCGTACGCGGTCCACGTGTTCATCTCGGAGTCGAGCGCGACCGGCCAGGTGACCCGAAAGCGGTGCACGGCGGCGGCGACGTTGGACTGCTGCTTCTCGAAGTCGAACTCCGGCGAGTGGACGCCGACGATGACCAGGCCGCGGTTGCCGTAGGTCTGCTCGAGGTGCTGCAGGTGGGGGATGGTGCGCACGCAGTTGACGCAGGAGAAGGTCCAGAAGTCGACGAGCACGACCTTGCCGCGCAGCCCGTTGATGGTCAGGGGCTTGCTGTTGAGCCAGCCGTCGAGCCCGGTGAACTCGGCTGCCGCCATGCGCTGGTCGACGGGGATGAGCGCGGCGTTGCCGGTTCCGCTCGCCGCGCTCGGGGGGCTGGACCGGCCGACCCAGGTGAGCAGGACTGCGAATGCCACCACCCCGACCACGGCGGTCAGGGTCCAGCGGTAGCGCGACATGGTCACCTCGTGCAGCCCCGGCGCAAGCCGGCGAGCGGATGCCGTCACCATACCCGGCCGCCGATACACCAGAGCCCCCCACGTTGCCACGAGGCGCAGGATCCGGCCGCTAGGCTGGACTGTCGACGCACAGGCAATCAGGAGGATCGGCGTGCCCGGAGCTGCAGGGCGGGCGGTGATTGAGGATGTCTGCCCGGTCGTCGACTGCGCGGCGTTCGCCGCTAAGGGGGCCGTTGGGCTGCCGCTGCAGGTGAGCGCGACCGTCATCGCCGACGGTCACGACAAGGTGGTCGCCTGGGTGCGCCACGGACGCCCGCGGAGCACTCCGACTAGGGCAGCGTCGCCGCCGCCGTCGGGGTGGCGCGAGCTGCCCATGGAGGCGGTGGCCATCGACCGCTTCGCGGCCAGCTTGGTGCCGGCTCGAACGGGCCCGTGGAGCTTCGAGGTCGTCGCCGCTGTCGACGACTACGGCAGCTGGAGGCGCGACCTGCGCCTGCGCTTCGACGACGGCCAGGAGCTGGGCCTGGAGCTCGAGGAGGGCGCCCTGATCGCGGAGCGCAGGGCGTTCTCGTCCGGCGTGGGCGTGGCCGACCGCCGCGCCCTGCTCGCCCTCGCCGCCGCCCTGCGCGCCGCGGGCGAGCCGGATGCCCGCGTCGCCGCCGCTGAGCGCCCCGCGGCGGTCGCCCTGATGCGGCGCACGGTGGACCGGTCGATGGCGACCGAGGCCGGCCCGTTCCCGCTGTGGATCGATCGCGAGCTCGGCGCGTTCTCGGCCTGGTACGAGTTCTTCCCGCGGTCAGAGGCCGGAGTTGGGCGCGGCTCGGGAACGCTGCGCAGCGCGCGGGCGCGGCTGCCCGGCATCGCCAAGATGGGCTTCGACATCGTGTACCTGCCGCCGATCCACCCCATCGGCGTCACCGAGCGCAAGGGAGCGAACAACAGCCTGGTCCCTGCGCCCAAGGACCCGGGCAGCCCCTGGGCGATCGGGGGCCCGGCCGGTGGCCACACTGCAGTGCATCCGGACCTCGGGACGATCGCCGACTTCGACGGCTTCGTCGCCTCCGCCCGGGCGGAGGGCCTCGAGGTGGCGCTCGACTACGCCCTGCAGTGCAGCCCCGACCACCCGTGGGTGCACGAGCACCCGCAGTGGTTCCGCCACCGCCCCGACGGCAGCATCCGCTACGCGGAGAACCCGCCCAAGCGCTACCAGGACATCTACCCGATCAACTTCGACACCGAGGACCACGTCGCGCTCTGGGACGCGCTGCGCGAGGTCATGCTCTTCTGGATCGGCCACGGGGTGCGCGTCTTCCGTGTTGACAACCCACACACCAAGCCGATCCCGTTCTGGGAGTGGCTGATCGCCGGCCTCCGTCGCGATCACCCCGACGTCATCCTCCTCGCGGAGGCGTTCACCCGGCCGGCGGTGATGATGCAGCTCGCCAAGGTCGGCTTCACTCAGTCGTACACGTATTTCACCTGGCGCAACACCAAGGAGGAGCTCAGCGAATACCTCGCCGAGCTGTCCGCGACGCACGCGGTCGACTACTTCAGGCCCAACTTCTGGGTGAACACTCCGGACATCCTGCCCGCGTTCCTCCAGCGTGGCGGCCCGGCGGCGTTCCGGCTGCGGCTCGTGCTCGCCGCCATGACCGCACCGTCATGGGGGATGTACAGCGGCTACGAGCTGTACGAGAACACCGCGGTGCGCGAGGGCAGCGAGGAGTACCTCAACTCTGAGAAGTACCAGCTGCGCGCGCGTGACTGGAACGACCCGCGCTCGCTGGCGCCGATCGTCGGGCGGCTCAATGGCATCCGCCGGCGCCACCGCGAGGCGGTCGCGCTGCTGCGCACCCTGCGGATCCATCACATCGACTCCGACCAGATGCTCTGCCTCTCGCGGATGAGCGACGATGGCATGGACGTGCTCCTTGTCGTCGTCAACCTCGACCCCTGGACACCCCGCGAGTCGACCACCTGGCTCGACCTCAAGGCGCTCGGCGTGCCCGCCGACGTTGCCTTCAACGTGCACGACGAGCTGACCGCCGCCACCTACACGTGGTATGGGCCGGCCAACTACGTGCGCCTCGATCCGGAGTTTCTGCCTGCCCACGTGCTCCACCTGCAAGGTCCGGCGTGACCGCCACAGGACGCCGCCGCCGCGCTCTCCCTGCTGGGGAGACGGTGCCGCCCGATGCATTGCCGGCGAGCGGCGCCCACTCTCATCCGCTGCCCGAATCGGACCGGCTCTGGTTCAAGCGGGCGGTGTACTACGAGCTGCTGGTGCGCGCCTTCGCGGACAGCAACGGCGATGGCGTCGGCGATTTCCCCGGCCTCGCCAGCCATCTCGACTACCTGGAATGGCTCGGCGTGGACTGCATCTGGCTGCTGCCCTTCAACAACAGCCCGCTGCGCGACGGCGGCTACGACATCAGCGACTACTACGACGTGCTCCCCGACTACGGAACCGTCGAGGACGTCCGCAGGTTCGTGGCTGAGGCGCACCAGCGCGGCATGCGCGTGATCATGGACCTGGTCATCAACCACACCAGCGACCAGCACCCCTGGTTCCAGGAGGCGCGCTCGTCGCCCGACAACCCGCGCCGCGACTGGTACATGTGGTCGAGCAGCAAGCAGCGCTTCCGTGAAGCGCGGGTCATCTTCGTCGACAGCGAGACGTCCAACTGGACGTGGGACGACCAGGCGGGGGCTTACTTCTTCCACCGGTTCTTCAGCCACCAGCCCGACCTCAACTACGACAACCCCGCGGTCCGCGCGGAGATCTTCAACATAGTGCGCTTCTGGCTGGACCTCGGCATGGACGGGTTCCGCCTCGACGCGGTGCCGTACCTCTTCGCGCGCGAGGGCACCAACTGCGAGAACCTGCCCGAGGTGCACGAGTTCCTCGCCGAGCTGCGTGCCACCGTCGATCGCGAGTACCACGACAAGGTGCTCCTCGCCGAGGCCAACCAGTGGCCCGAGGACGTCATCGACTACTTCGGCACCGAGGAGCGACCGGAGTGCCACATGTGTTTCCATTTCCCGCTGATGCCGCGCATGTTCATGGCATTGCGCCGCGAGCAGCGCTACCCGATCACCGAGATCCTCGAGCGCACCCCGCACATCCCCTCGACGGCGCAGTGGGGACTCTTCCTGCGCAACCACGACGAGCTCACCCTCGAGATGGTCACCGACGACGAGCGGGACTACATGTATGGCGAGTACGCGTCCGACCCGCGCATGAAGCTCAACCTCGGCATCCGCCGTCGCCTGGCGCCGCTGCTCAACAACGGCCGCCGCCAGATGGAGCTCTTCTGCGGGCTGCTGCTGTCGCTGCCGGGCTCGCCGATCCTCTACTACGGCGACGAGATCGGCATGGGCGACAACATCTACCTCGGTGACCGCGACGGGGTGCGCACTCCCATGCAATGGAACGGCGACCGCAATGGTGGCTTCGGGCGCAGCGACTTCGCCCAGCTCTACCTGCCGCCGCTGATGGATCCGGTGTACGGGTTCCCCGCGGTCAACGTCGAGGCGCAGATGCGCAACGAGTCCTCGCTGCTGCACTGGATGCGCCGCTTCATTGGCATGCGCAAGCGCTGGGCGGTGTTCGGCGAGGGCAGCTTCGAAGCGCTCGACGCCGCCAACCCGTCGATCTTCGCGTTCCTGCGCATCCTCGACGACAACGTCGTGCTCTGCGTCAACAACCTGTCGCGGTTCGCGCAACCGGTCGAGCTCGACCTGCGCCGCTTCGGGGGGCGCACCCCGGTCGAGATGCTCGGTCACGTCCACTTCCCGCGCATCGGCGAGCTGCGCTACCTGCTCACGCTGTCGCCCCACAGCTTCCACTGGTTCACCATCGAGGACACCCCGGAATGAGCGCGCCCGTCGACGTGGACGCAGTCCGCGACGTCCTCGAGAGGTCGCTCGCAGAATGGCTGCCACGGCAGCGCTGGTACGGGGCCGGTGCCGCCATCAGCGCAGTGCGGTGCGAGGAGCTGACTGCGATCGATGACGGGGAACCATCCGTGGCCGCGTGCATCATCAGCGTCGGGGACGCTGACGGCAGCGTCGCGCGATACAACGTCCCCGTCGCCACCGGATCGCCACGCGGTCTGCGTCCCAGCGACCCCGGCGCGGTCGTGTACGAGGACGACCGCATCATGATCTTCGACGCGCTCGCCGACGCGCACACCGCCGCGCCGTGGTGGCGGATCATCGCCTCGGGGCGGACGGTGCAGCTGCGCGCGGGACGGCTGGCCGCAGGCGGATCGGGGCTCGACCCCACCACCACCGACATCAGCCCGCTGGTGCGCGAGCAGTCGAACACCTCCCTCGTGGTCGCCGGCGCGCACCTGCTCAAGGTGATGCGCAGGGTGCTGTTCGAGCCGTCGGTCGAGCTCGAGATGACGCGCGCGCTCGCGCAGACCGGCTTCGCGCACATTGCACCCGCCGAGGCCTGGCTGCACTACGAGCGCGACGGCGAGCCGCACGGGGCGCTGCTCGCGCTGGCACAGCGCTACCTCCGCAACGGGACCGAGGGGTGGAAGCTGGCGCTGACCTCGCTGCGCGACCTCTACGCGGATGCCGAGGAGCACAGCGGGGGTGACGCGGCCGAGCGCCTCCAGGCGGTCGAGGACGCGGGCGGCAGCTTCACCGCCGAGGCGCGGCGACTCGGCGAGATCACTGCGCAGATGCACCTCGCGCTCGCCGGCGCGACCGGCGCGGACATCGCTGCGCAGCCGATCACCTCCGCCTCTCTCAACGAGTGGGCGGACGAGATGCTCGCCGACCTCGACGAGCTGATCAGCGCGGGTAACCAGCGAGCCCAGGGCCTGCCCGACCACCGGGACGCTCTGGGCTCACGGATCTCCGCCATCCGCAGAATCAAGGCACCCGGGCTGGCCATCCGCATCCACGGCGACTTCCACCTCGGCCAGGTGCTGCGCACCGACGCCGGCTGGACGGTGCTCGACTTCGAGGGCGAGCCGCGCCGGTCCGTCGAGCATCGCCGCCGCCGCCACTCCGCGCTGCGCGACGTCGCCGGGATGCTGCGCTCGTTCGACTACGCCGCGGCCGTCGGGCTCATGCAGCGGACCACGCCGGCCGATCCCGCCTGGCCCCACCTCCACGCGCATGGGCGGAGCTGGGCGCTGGCCAACCGCGAGGCCTTCTGGTCGGCGTACGTCGAGCGGACCGCGGGCAGCAGGCTGATGCCCGACGCCGGAGCAGCCCTGACGCTGCGACGTGCTTTCGAGATCCAGAAGGCGGTGTACGAGGTGGGCTACGAGCTGGCTCACCGGCCCCAGTGGGTGCCGGTACCGCTCGCGTTCCTGCTCGAGGCGACGTCGTGAACCCCGCCCCCCAGTTGGACACAGCGCTCTCCGAGGACGCGCGCGGGCTGGCCGCGGGGACGCACCGCGATCCCCACCACATTCTCGGCGTGCATCCGCAGGGCCGGGTGACCGTGGTGCGCGCCTTCCATCCCACCGCGGTCGAGGTGACGGTGGCGCATCCCGGCGGCGTCGTCCCCATGAAGCGGATCCACGAGACCGGGCTGTTCGCCGCTGAGGTGCCCGCGACCGAGCTGCCCGGCTACCGCCTGCGCTACCGCACGGGGGAGAGTGCATGGGAGGTGGACGACCCCTACAGCTTCCTGCCCACCATCGGCGAGCTCGACCTCCACCTCATCGGCGAGGGCACGCACTACCGTCTGTGGGAGCGCCTCGGCGCGCGTGTCATCGACCACCAGGGCGTGCGCGGCACCGCGTTCGCGGTGTGGGCGCCGGACGCGCGGGGCGTGGCGCTGGTGAGCGACACCAACGGCTGGGACGAGCGCACCCTGCCGATGCGGTCGCTCGGCGCCAGCGGGGTGTGGGAGCTGTTCATCCCCAACGTGGGCGCCGGTCTCCGTTACAAATTCCGGGTCATCGGGGCCGACGGCCGCGTCGTGCTCAAGGCCGACCCCCTGGCGCGCGCCGCGGAGACGCCCCCGGCGACGGCCAGCATCGTCACCGAGTCCACGTACGGCTGGGAGGACGACGAATGGATCCGCCGGCGTGCAGCGACAGACCCGACGGTGCGGCCGCTGTCGATCTACGAGGTGCACATCGGCTCCTGGCGGCGCGGCGCGGACAACGCGGTGCTCGGCTACCGCGAGCTCGCCGTCCAGCTCGCCGAGCACTGCGAGAAGATGGGCTTCACCCACGTCGAGCTGCTGCCGGTCGCCGAGCATCCCTTCGGAGGCTCCTGGGGATACCAGGTGACCAGCTATTACGCGCCGACGTCGCGGTACGGCACGCCCGACGACCTGCGCTGGTTCATCGACCACCTCCACCAGCGCGGCATCGGAGTCCTCGTCGACTGGGTGCCGGCCCACTTCCCGCGCGACGCCTGGGCGCTGGCGCGATTCGACGGCACCGCGCTCTACGAGCACGCCGACCCGCGCCGCGGCGCGCAGCCCGACTGGGGCACGCTTGTCTTCAACTT
>CATPAP010000189.1 GCA_955651875.1 Candidatus Dormiibacterota bacterium | reverse complement strand
CGTTCACAGCGCCAAGGACCTGCCCACCCAGCTCGCCCCAGCCCTCGAGCTGGCCGCGCTGCTGCGCCGGGCTGATGCCCGCGACGCCGTGGTGACACGGGAGGGAGGCGGTCTCGAGGCGCTCGCCGGCGGGACCACGGTGGGCAGCAGCAGCGCCCGCCGGGCAGCCCTGCTCACCGCCATGCGCCCGGATTTGCGCTGCGTCCCCATTCGAGGCAACGTGGACAGCCGCTTGCGCAAGCTCGACTCCGGCGAGGTCGACGGCCTCCTCGTCGCGGCCGCCGGGCTCGATCGCCTCGGCCTGTCTGAGCGTGTCGGCGAGCGGCTCGACCCGCGCACGTTCGTTCCCGCCCCTGCCCAGGGGGCGATCGCGCTCGAGGCGGTCACCGGGTCGGCTGCATCAGGAGTCGCGGCGAGGGCGAACGACGAGGCCACGGCCCTGGCGGTGGAAGCCGAGCGCAGCCTTCTCCGTGCCCTCGGCGGCGGCTGCCTGCTCGCTCTCGGTGCCTGGGCGCGCGTCGAAGAGGGCGTGCTGGTGCTCTCGGCAGCCCTCGCGGTCGACGGCGAGCTGCGGCGGGCCGAGCTCGCCGGAGACAGCGCCCGGCCCGGTGAGCTCGTCGAGCGCGTGGCGGCCGCCCTGCGATGAGCCCGGCACGGCCCCTGCAAGGATGCCGGATCATCGACACGCGCGGTACCGAGAAGCTGGATCGCCTGCCCGCCCTGCTCGAGGAGGCCGGAGCGACGGTCGTGCGCGTACCTCTCATCGCCACAGCCCCAATGGCCGGCGGCATGCAGCTATCCCGCGCGTTCGACCGCTTGCGCCGGGGCGCTGACGCCGGGGCGCGTCCGTGGCTGGTGCTCACCAGCGAGATCGCGGTTGGCCTTGTCGTCGACGCGGTGGGGGAGGGTGGGCTGGACGGGATCGCCACCGCCGTCGTCGGCCCCGCCACCGCGGCTGCTCTGCACTCGTGCGGCGTGACCGCCGACGTCGTCGCGCCGGGCCAGATCGCCGACTCCCTCACCGCCGAGCTAACTGCGGGGGAGGTCGCCCACACCCGTGTCCTGGTCATCGCAGCCTCCGGAGGCCGTGACGTCATCGCTCCCGCGCTGGTCGCCGCCGGGGCGGCGGTCGAGGTCGTCGAGGCCTATCGGAGCGTCATCCCGCCCGGGGCAGCCGACCGGCTCCGCGCCGCGCTGGCCGGCCCGCCCGTGCATGCCATCACCTTCACGAGCGGCAGCACCGTGCGCCACTGCTCGAGCGCCGTGGACGGGACCCTGCCCGCGATCGCCGCGTTGTGCATCGGCCCGGTGACGGCGCAGGCTGCGCGCGACGCCGGGTGGCAGACCGTGGTCACCGCGACCGACCACACCGCTGAGGGAGTGGTCGCTGCGGCGGTGACGCGCCTCGCCACCGCGCACCCGCTACGCTGAGCCGGTATGGCGTTTCCCACCGACCGTCCGCGCCGTCTGCGCCGCACGGCGGGCCTACGCGCGCTGGCGCGCGAGACGCGACTTTTGCCCGGCGACCTGATCTACCCCGCCTTCGTGCGCGAGGGGATCGACGTGCCCGTGCCGATCGCGTCCATGCCCCACCAGCAGCAGGAGACGCTCGAGTCGCTGACGGCCGCCGTGGATGACGCCGTCGCCGCCGGCTGCGCCGCGGTCATCCTCTTCGGCATTCCCGTGGCCAAGGACGCGCATGGCTCGCAGGCTTGGGCTGAAGACGGCGTGGTGCAGCGCGCTCTGCGCAGCCTGCGCCGCCGGTTTGGCGACGAGACGGTGCTCATTGCCGACTGCTGCCTGGACGAGTACACCGACCATGGACACTGCGGCGTCCTCGGCGACGACGGCAGCGTCGACAACGACGCCACCATCGAGCTGTACGGGCGCATCGCCACATCCCAAGCCGCCGCCGGCGCGGACATCATCGCCCCTAGCGGGATGATGGACGGCCAGGTGGGCGCCATCCGCCGAGCACTTGATGCCAACGGCTTCCAGCACACTGCGGTGCTGTCCTACAGTGCGAAGTACGCGTCGGTGATGTACGGGCCTTTTCGCGAGGCGGCCGACTGCGCTCCGCAGTCCGGCGACCGCCGCAGCTACCAGATGGATGTCGCCAACCAGCGCGAGGCCGTGCGGCGCACCGTGCTCGACGTCCAGGAGGGCGCCGACATGGTCATGGTGAAGCCCGCCCTGACCGCGCTCGACGTGGTCGCGCGGGTCCGCGACGCCACCGACGTTCCCGTTGCCGCGTACTGCGTCAGTGGCGAGTACGCGATGTTGCACGCCGCTGCCGCGGCGGGAGCATTCGACGAGCGTGCGGCCGTGCTCGAGGCGCTCACCGCCATCCGCAGGGCGGGCGCGGATCTGGTCATCACCTACGATGCACGCCGGGCGGCGCGCTGGTTGCGCGAGGAGGACGACCGTGTCTGATCGGAACCCGGAGCCGCCCGCCCCGCGGCTGCCCTACTCGCTCGCCGTCGGCGCGCTGCTCATCGGCGCGCTTGTTGCGGCCATCATCTTCATCAACAAGGCGAACTCGCCGGCGACGGCGAATGTCGCGACCTCCGCATCCGCCTCCGCGACTGCGAGCGCGTCGCCGTCGTCGTCGGTGATCCCCTTCGCCAACTGTACGACGGGCAGCTTTGGTGCACCGCTGCAGCCGGCCGGCGAACCCAGCAACCCGCACCTGTACACCGCCGAGCCGGCGATGCAGATCGACACCACCAAGCTCTACGAGGCAACCATCAAGACCGCCCGTGGGAACATGGTGCTCTGCCTGCAGCCCGACCTCGCGCCGGTGACCGTGAACAACTTTGTCACCCTGGTGCGCAACCATTTCTACGACGGCCTGAAGTTCCACAGAGTGGTCGCCAGCTTCGTCATCCAGGGCGGTGATCCCAAGGGCGACGGCAGCGGCGGGCCCGGATACAAATTCAAGGATGAGCCCGTGCGCCAGCAGTACATCCAGGGCGCTGTGGCCATGGCCAACAGAGGCGTCAACACCAATGGATCCCAGTTCTTCATCGGCATCGCCGATGACAGCAGAAAGCTGCAGCCGCTCTACAACCTCTTCGGGCAGGTCGCCTCGGGACTGGACGTCGCACTGGCCATCCAGCAGGGGGACATCATGACCAGCGTCACCGTCACCGAACAGAAGTGACCACCGCGGCGGTCACCTCGTCCGCGGAATGGCGCGCCCGCGCCGAGAAGGTTCTGCCGGGCGGCGTCAACAGCCCGGTCCGCGCCTTCCGCGCCGTCGGTGGTGATCCGCCGATCATCGCGAGCGCACTTGGGGCGCACCTCGTTGACGCGGACGGGATCGAGTACGCCGACTTCATCCTCGGCTACGGCCCGCACATCCTCGGCCACGGCGACCCGGATGTGCTGGCTGCCGTGGCCAGGCAACTGCAGCTCGGCATGGCCTTCGGCGCCACCAGCGCCCTGGAGGTTGAGCTTGCCGAGCGGATCATCGCCGCGATGCCGGCGATCGAGATGGTCCGCTTCGTCAACTCCGGCACCGAGGCGACCATGTCCGCGCTGCGCCTCGCCCGCGCCGTCACCGCTCGTGACCGGGTGGTCAAGTGCGCCGGTGCGTATCACGGTCACGCCGACGCCTTCCTCGCGGCCGCCGGGTCCGGTGTCGCCACGCTTGGCATCCCGGGCTCGCTGGGCGTTCCTCTCGCGGCGGTGGCCGACACCATCGTCGTCCCGTACAACGATGTGGCCGCGGTGGCCGCGGTGCTTGACCGTGAGCACGACAGCGTCGCCGCGGTGATCGTCGAGCCGGTGGCGGGCAACATGGGCTGCGTCCTGCCCCGTCCAGGCTACCTCCAGGCGCTGCGGGCGCTGACCACGCGCCACGGCGTCATCCTCATCTTCGACGAGGTCATGACCGGCTTCCGCGTGGCTCACGGCGGCGCGCAGCAGCTGGCGGGCGTGCGGGCCGACCTCACCTGTCTGGGCAAGGTGATCGGGGGCGGCCTGCCGGTCGGTGCCTTCGGCGGCGCGCGAGCCCTGATGGAGCGCCTGGCGCCGACCGGCGACGTCTACCAGGCGGGCACGCTGTCCGGTAACCCGCTGGCGATGGCCGCGGGATGCGCTGTCCTCGACCGCCTCGCGGCGGGGGGCGTCTACGCGCAGCTCGAGGAGCTTGGCGCTGCGCTGGCGGCTGGTTTCGCGGAGGCGGCGGCGTCGGCGGGGGTTGCGTGCGCGGTCAACCGTGCAGGCAGCATGCTCACCCCGTTCGTCGGCGTCGAGGCCGTCGAGGACTACGCGCAGGCCGCCGCCGCCGACACCGGCGCGTTCGCGGGCGTGCACCATTCGTGGCGGGCGCACGGGGTGCTG
>CATPAP010000188.1 GCA_955651875.1 Candidatus Dormiibacterota bacterium | reverse complement strand
CGGCGTGGTGGCCAGGGCCGCATCGAGGCGGTCCGAGGCGAGGCGCTCGCCCGCCCTGACCACGGCGGCGACGGCGTCGATGGTCGTCGGGTACGCCTCGAGGTGGAGGAGCACGCCGGCGTCACCGTACTGGAGGCTGAGGTCGACGAGTGCCACTCGCGAACCGGCCAGAGTCAGGGCGGTGGCGAGGTTGGTGGCGACCAACGACTTGCCGACTCCACCCTTGCCACTGAACACCAGCACCGTCCGCGCAGGCCGCTCGGTCACGCGATCGGCGGCGTCGGTCGGGCCCATGGCCGCCGGCAATTCAGGGACGGGATCGGCGGCGTGAAGGCCACCCTGGTCGTGCATCTCGGAGAACCAGCGGGTCTCGTCCGCCTCCATCCCGCCATGCTCGATTGCGCCGATTGCTGCCCGAGAATGCGCCGGCGGCGCCGTGCCTGCCTCGACGCGCCGCGCCGCAGCGACGATCGCGGCACGCAGCTCGCCGGCAGCGGCGTCGCGACCGACCGCTCCGTCAGCGAAGCCATGGCCCGCGGCAGGGTCACCGTGGACCAGCATGATGAGCCTCGTGGCGGGCGCGACGGCCGTGAGCTGCGTCAAGAACTCCGCGTCATCGAAGCCGAGCTCCTCGCTCAAGAGCAGCACCTCCGGCTGGAGGCGACGGGTCTGCTCGAGCACTCTCGCGGCGTCGGAGATCGCACCGCAGAAGTCGATTTCGTCTGCGTACTCCGCGGCCCGGCCGTGGATGGCCACGACCTGGGGGAACGGAGCGGCAACCGCCACGCGGATCGCCGGCCTCACCTGCTCGCGGTCCATCGGGCTTCATGGTAGGCGCGAGCGACGGCTCGCGGCGCACGGTGGGGCGGTCCATCGACCGTCACCCCACAACAAGAAGAGAGGGGAGCCGCACCGGCGGCTCCCCTTCTGGGTTTACTCGCGAACGCGACGGTCTCTACTGGTTGAGGCCGCTGCTGATGTTCGAGAAGACGTTGTTGACCTGATGACCGACAACGGCGAGGATGACGATAACGACGACGGCGATGAGGACGAGGATAAGGGCGTATTCGACCATGCCCTGGCCTTCCTGAGCTTCCTCCTGCGTGCGAACCATGAGCTCGCGAAGTCGCATGTACAGATTACTAAGCATTCCGGGTTTCACCTCCTTTGCCTTGGGATCGTGTGACGGGGCGTCCCGGGTTCTTTCCCGGTGACCTCCCGAACTATGACCCTCGGATGTCCCACCGGGATGGACAGTCTGCGAAGGGATCGTAACAAAGCCTCGTACAACCGGGACACGCCTTTTGCCTGTGTACGCCTAGACTTCTCGTTGATGACAGTTGATGCCACCGCGCCTCGCTTGCGCACCACCTCCACGGACGCCCTGCGCCTGTTCGTGTTCGGCCGCATCCTGCCCGCAACCCTGTTTGCGCTCCTGGGATATGCGCAGTTTCAGCGACTCGTGCTCGACGTACGCATGCTTCCGCATCCTGTGACAGTGCTGGCGTTGCTCGACAAACCACTCCCGGCTGGGCTGTACCTGCTCTTCTGCACAATCCCGGTGTTCATCTATATCGGACGGCCCGCGCCGCGAGCACGTGATGGACGGATGCTGCCTCGTGTCGCAGGACTCGCCGGGACGGTGATGCTTCTGGTAACCGGTGCTTTGCCGCAGGGCATCGTGCTGTACTCGGCACCAGCGTGGTTCGGCGGTGTCTCCACGGCACTCTCGATCCTCGCATTCACAGTGGCGGTGTTCGGGCTTCTCTACCTACGCCGCAGCCTCAGCATCATCCCGGAGGCCCGTCGCCTCGTCACCGGCGGCCCCTACCGCGTCGTGCGCCACCCCCTCTACGCCGCCGAGATCCTCGCCGCGTGCGCGTTCGTACTTGTCAACCCGGGGGCGCTTGCGGCTGGCATACTCGCCCCATTCATCGCGGTCCAGCTGCTCCGGTCACGGTTCGAGGAGCGCCTCCTGACCGAGACATACCCTCAGTACACTGGCTACGCCCGGGCGACGCGCCGGCTCATCCCGTTCGTGTGGTAAGCAAAGACGCCGCCTTCCACGATGCATTGATCGACGCGCTCGGTCCGCATCCGCGTGGCCATCCCTGCGGAGGAGCGGGCATCAGAGGGTGGACCGTTCGGCGCTCGTCCGTATACTCGACCGCCGTCCCCTCTCCCTCAGTCCACGCCGCTGGAGCCTGCTCACATGAGCCGCCGTGTCCTCGTAGTCGACGACGATCCGCGACTTCTGCACATCGTGGCCATGTACCTGGGCATCGAGGGCTATGACGTGGTGAGCTCGCCCGACGGCGCGGCCGCCCTCGCGGAGATCGCGAAGCAGCGGCCCGACCTGATCATTCTCGACATCATGATGCCGGGCCTCGACGGGATCGAGACCTGCAAGTCCATCCGCGCCGACCCCGCCACCGCCGAGGTTCCCGTGCTCATGTTCAGCGCGCTCTCCGGCGACGCCGACGTGGAGCGCGCGCGGCTCGCAGGGGCCAATCACCTCATCACCAAGCCGTTCAACCTGGTCGGGCTGGGCTCGGTGGTCAAGTCGTTCTTGGCGCCCGACAACCCGGTCGCCGTCTGACGGACGCCCTGGACGTTCGGGGTGGTGGGCCTAGGTCCCATCCTCGAAATGCGTGGTGAGGTCGGTTCCGATGAGCGGCGCGAATGCGGCATGCAGCGCAGGCTCGGCGCGGATGGCCTGTCCTGCCAAGGTCGCGCCGCGCACGGCGTTGGCGGCCGCGTCACGAGACGGAGGGATGTTGTTGCCTGGCCCCGGTGCGGCGCCCCCCACCGCGAGCGCGATCATGAACAGCACCAGGGCCTCGCAGAAGCCAAGGGTCGCACCGAGGAACATGCCTGCGAAGCGGTCAAAGGCCACCGCGGTGAGACGGGCGAGGCGCTCGGCGAATACCACACCCAGCACCTCGAAGACCACCACCACGGCAGCGAGCACGGCGACGAAGGCCCATGCGTTGGCGAAGATGTCACCCTTGCGGATGATCGACGCGAAGCTGTTGCCTGAGTAGTAGGCGGCGAAGAAGGCCGCGTACAGGCCGACCAACCCAAACAGGCGGCGAATCGTCCCGGTGCGCCAGCCGACGAACGCGTTGACGACCACGAGCACGATGAGGAGCGCGTCCGCGGTGAGTTGCGGCAGTGTGCTGTCGATGGCGCTGAGCATTCAGCGTCAACCTACCACGGGTTCGCGGTTTGCGCGGCGTCGCTCGCGCTGATCATCAGTGGAACGACTTGGTCACCTGGATGACTGCGGGGCCGAGCAGGACGATGAACAGCGTCGGGAAGATGCAGCCGATCATCGGGATGAGCATCTTGATGGGCGCCTTCTGTCCGGCTTCCTCGGCTCGCTGGCGGCGGCGCCGGCGGATCTCCTCGGACTGGATTCGCAGCACGTTGGCGATGCCCACCCCGAGCTGCTCGGACTGGATGATCGCCTGCAGGAAATTGTTCAGCTCCTCGACCTTGTTACGCCGGCCCATGTCGTCGAGCGCGTCGAGCCGAGGACGCCCGAGGCGAATCTCGTTGAGAACCTGGTTGAACTCCGCGGCCAGGACGTTGCGGTACTTCTCGGTGACCCGCGAAAGTGCGGCGTCGAATCCGAGGCCGGCCTCGACGCTGATGGTGAGCAGGTCGAGCGCGCTGGGAAGGGCGCGCAGGATCTCCTTCTTGCGCTTTTTGATCTTCCGGGAGATAGTGATCGAGGGCACAAGGTAGCCGAGGACGCCACCGGCGACAGGAGCGAGGTAGAGGTTGGGGGGCTGCAGCGAGATCAGCAACGCCAGCCCCAGTCCGAGCGCCACGCCGAACGCCATGGCGAGCACCTGGAGCGCAACGAAGCCTCCGGCGGTGAGCCCGCCGGGCCGCCCGGCCAGATTGAGCTTCTCCTGGATGGCCTGCTGCTGACCGCCCTGCATGCGGCGCGTCATGATCCGGCCGAGCTTGTCGAAAACAGGCTTGATAACGCGATCGCTGAAGGGCAGGCTCAGCTCCGCCTCGGTGAGGCTCACCACTTGGCGACCGGTCTCGCTGAATTGGGCGAGGCGTGCCTCGAGGAGATCGGACTGCGTCGCGGCCGAGCGGTTGGTGAGCCCGAACACGATGAAGCTGACGCCCACGAAGGCGAGGATGGCTGCGGCGGCTGCAAGGATCATGTCAGACGTCGATCTTCACGATCTTATTGACCGCGGCTGCGCCGATGGCGATGGAGACGATGCCGATCCCGAGAAAGATGTGGCCGAGGTTCTCGGTCAGCATCGGGCCGAAGTACGAGGGCGAGATGACCTCGAGGACGCCCGCGAGGCCGAAGGGCAGCAGGGTGATGATGATTCCCGACACGCGTGCCTGCGCGGTGAGTGTGCGGATCTCACCCTGGATGCGGACCCGCTCGCGGATGGTGTAGGCGATGGTGTCGAGGATCTCGGCAAGGTTGCCGCCGACGACACGCTGGATCTGGACGGCGGTGACGAGCAGGTCGAAGTCCTCGGACTTGTTGCGCTGCACCATGTGGTTGAGCGCGTCGTCGACGCTGATCCCCAGCGCGATCTCCCGCACGGCGCGCGAGAACTCCTCGGAGATCGGCGGCGAAGCATTGCGGCCCACCGAGGCCAGTGCCTGGGCGAACGAATAGCCTGCCTTCAGTGCGTTGCTGAGCAGGGTGATGGTGTCTCCGAGCTGGTTGTTGAACGCGCGCGCGCGCCGCCCCTGCCGGAACTTCAGGAAGACGCCGCTCAGGAGCCATGTCGCGGCGGGCCCGACCAGCAGCATCACGGGCGTTCCGAACCGCAGCCCGAGCAGAGCGCCGAGCGCGATGCCGGTGCCGGCGACGGCGAGCACCCACTCTGATGACTTCAACTTCAGGTCGGCCTTCTGCAGGTCATCGGCGAGCTTTCCGGTGTGGGACGAGCGGGCCAGAAGCGGAGTGAGCGCCGAGGTGATCGTCTCGATGAGGTCGCGCACCGGGTTGCCCGTGAGCACGCGCGGTGCCACGGTTTCAGCAGGGCGTCCGTATTGACTCAGGCGGGCGGCCACGCGGTCCGCGTCGGTGACCCTGCGGCCCGCGGCCCACACGGTCAGGGACATGACCGTGCCGGCCGACAGCACCGCCGCCGCGATCGCGGGGATGGACAGTGTCATCGCCGTTTCTCGTCGTCAGAGGGACACGTGATCAATTGAATTCCGATCAGTGGGCGAACAGGCTGTTGAGGACGGTCGGGTTCACCGTCGCGTCGGCGGGCAGGGTGAGAGGGGTGCCCGCGTTGGACTCGTAGTTGGGCTTGTCGAAGCCGTTGTTGCCGTCGCGCTTGCCCCACTCCGCCTGGGGACGGAGGACGTACTTGAGGACCGTCATGGTCCCGGGCGCGCGATTCGTGATGAGGGCGGTGAGGAGCTCGGCCTGGTTGCGCGGGAGCTCGATGACGTAGGAGTTGACCGCAACCGTGGTCGTGGCGGTGGCGCTTCCCGACGCTCCGGCGGCACCGACGCGGAGCACGCGCACGTCCTGGAAGGCGTAGCGCACGGCCGTCTGGTTGGGGATGCCGGGATCGATGAGGATGTCGATGTGGTCCTCGGGCTGGATGTAGTAGCCGACCGACATCTGCTCAGCGACCAGGCCGGG
>CATPAP010000187.1 GCA_955651875.1 Candidatus Dormiibacterota bacterium | reverse complement strand
GGACGCCTATTGACGAGGAAGCCGCCAGGTTCGGAGGGTCATCGATGCCCACCTACGAGTTTGAGTGCCGCGATTGCGACAAGCGCTTCGACGTCATTGCGCGGATCACGGAGCATGCGAAGCTGAAGGACGAGCCCCCGGCGTGCCCGCAATGCAGCAAGACCGACACCCGGCAGCTGGCCTCCCTCTTCAACTGCAAGACCGCGAGTGCGAGCTTTTGAGGGAAGGCAACGTCGTCGCGTTGCAGGTCGAGCTGGTCAGAGCTCTCGGGGCACCACCAAGTCGATGAGCTTGGCGTCCCCGGGGCCGAGCTCGCGCCAGCTCGCGATAGGTCTGCGCAGAACGGCGAGCGGTGTGGTCGGAATCCCCTCCCGGAGGGGTTCGAGCCGGCCGCCGCGCCCTGCCAGCGTGACGGCGAGATCCTGAAGACCCGGGTTGTGGCCGATGATCATCACGGACGGCGGCCGGTCGGGAATCCGCCGCAGCCGGCTGAGCAGCTCCGCGGCCGAGGCGGCGTAGAGCCCCTCTTCAACAGCGTGCTGCGTCGCGCTGCCGAATGCGGGCGCCACCACTGCCAGCGTCTCGCGAGCTCGGCGGGCCGATGAGCACAGCACGATCGCTGGTGCTACCCCTTGCTGGCGCAGGTGGTTGGCGATCTTCTCGGCGGCGCGCTCACCCCTCGGGGCCAGGGGCCGGTCCCGGTCGCCGATCCCAGTGTCGGTCCAGCTCGACTTGGCGTGGCGCAAGAGATAGAGCGTCTTCATTCGCCGCCCACCCCGGACGTCTGGCCGGCAGCGGGCGCGGTCTCGTCAGCGACCCCGCCGGACCGCGTCTCGAGTTTGGCGCTTGTGCTGCTCCTCAAGGTTGCCGACATGGTGGAGCAGCTGCTCGATGGACTGTCGGACGGCCGTGTCCTCGATGGAAGCGGAGCCTGAGGCACGACATGAGGCGTGCCGGGAAAGGGAATCGAACCCTTACGCCCTTACGAGCACAGCGCCCTGAACGCTGCGTGTCTACCAGTTCCACCACCCCGGCGAGCGACGGCGGCCACAGATCCTAGCAGGGAGCCGGCTCAGCCCCGATGCCAGCTGGTGACATCGTCGAAGCGTGCCGTGGTCGAGCCGACGGGCGGCAGTGTGACGCTGATCCCGGGTCGCACCACGAGGGAAAGCTCCGGCGTTTCGAGGACGATGGCCGGAAGGTCATCGGCGAGCTGTGACGACACGGCCGCGGCCGCGGCGACGCGCGCGTTTGGATCGCTGAGGGTCGCGAGACGGTCGAGCGCCTGGTCGAGAAATGGGTCGACGGGACCGCCGGACACGTTGAACCCGGCCGGCGGGAGGGCCGTGGAGCGCCAGAACGAGCTGACGTCCGGGTCAGGACCGTTGTCCCAGTCGGCGACCGCCATGTCGAATCCGCCCCCGCTGACCAGCAGCTGCCGCAGCTTGGTGGTGGGCATCGTCGTGACCTCGACCTCGATCCCGATCCCGGCGAGCTGAGAGGCGACCGACACGGCGAGGTCGGGAAGCGGGACGACGTCCGCCACCGCGAGGCGTAGCAGGAGGCGCCCGCTGCCATTGGTGCGCACCCCGTCGATCCCGACGCGCCAGCCATCGGTGTCGAGCTGGCTCGCGGCGGCGACAGGATCCGCCGCGGGGGGCGTCTGTTGAGTGGATGCCCATGCCACCCCGGCGGGGATGGCCCCCACCTCGGGAACGGCCATCCCCCGCAGTGGCGCCGCGGCCAGGGTGTGGCGGTCGATGGCGGTGGCGATCGCCTGGCGCACCGCCAAGTGGGACAGGATCGGTCCGCGCTCGTTGAAGAGCAGATCCACGAAGCGGAAGGTCGCGAGGTTGTGGGCGGTTCCGCCGGCGGCGACCAGCCGGGCCCGCTGCACCGGGTCGGTGGCGAGCACGCCGTCGACGGACCCGGAGTGGAACGCGGAGGCCGCGTCGGCGAAGCTCCCATAGAGGTCGATCTCGATCTGGTTCAGGCGCGGCGCCACCGTGGCGTGCCGGTTGGGAAAGAGGGTGATGGTCGTCACGGTCGAGATCACCACCTGGAATGGCCCGGATGACGGCATCGCGACAGCCGCCTTGGTGGGCAGCGCGGCGACCGCCGCCAGCGAGAGCGTGCCGATCGGCAGGATCGGCAGCTGGGTGAGCAGCGCGGGAAACGAAGCCCGCGGTCCGGCGAGGTCGAAGCTCACGCCGTCGCCCTCGGCGCGCACGTGGACGTCGCGCCACGGTGCCGAGGTTGCGTCGTCGCGGAATCCCGACGATTGCACCCACTGCACGGTGGCGACGACGTCGGCGACGGTGATGAGCCGCCCGTCGGACCAGCGCTGCCGGGCCGCAAGCGGCAGGTGATAGGTCAGCCCGTCCAGGGTCACGGTGTAGCCGTCGGCGAGGTCCGCGACGGGGACCGCCCGGCCGTCGAGGCGGAGCAGCCGCCTGTAGAGCAGCGAACCGACGTCGCGGACGGGGGAATCGGTGGCTCCGACGAGCGGGTTGAGCGAGAGCGGGCGCTCGTCGCTGACCAGTGCCTCGCGATAGTCCGGGGTGGCCGTCTGGAGGTGATTGATGGCGGCCGCACCGAGGACCGCCCCTGCGATGACGACCAGGATCAGCACCGCGCCGAGCTCGAGGCGACGATGACGCCGGGCTAGTGGGCGCCGATGTACGTCTGGACGATCGACACCGCCACGAAGAGAAGGATGAGCACGATCGTCACCCGGAGCAGGCTCGCCTCCAGGCCGCGACGGCGGCGATAGCCTCCACCCGAGTCCCCACCGCCCCCGATCGTGCCTCCGAGCCCGGTCGCCTTCGGTGTCTGGAGCAACACGCCAAGCATCACCATCACCCCGAGCACGTCCTGGACGACGGCGAAACCTACTTTCACGCAACGAGACCTCCTGTGGGCACGGAGGCGCAGTATACGAGCCCCGCTTGCCGGACCCGCCCCGCTCGTTGAGAAAACCTCGCAGGGTGAGGGCTGTGCGCGTGCTCCGGCACTGTATCCTCCGTCGCCGTGACCGAGACACCCGCAGTGACCGCCTCCGTCCGCGCAGCCGCGCGCACCGTCGATGCCGTGAAGGTGCACGGCAAGGGCGACGCCGCGGTGCGGGCTCTCGACGGCATCAGCGTCGAGTTCGAGAGCGGCCGCTTCACGGCGATCATGGGCCCCTCGGGCTCGGGAAAGTCGACGCTGCTGCACTGCCTCGCGGGTCTTGACAGCCTCACCTCGGGTGAGGCGTACATCGACGACATCGAGCTGGGGCGCCTCAAGGACAGGCCGCTGACGCTGCTGCGTCGCGAAAAGGTGGGCTTCATCTTCCAGTCCTTCAACCTCGTGCCCACGCTCTCCGCAGCCGACAACATCACGCTGCCGCTGCAGATCGCCGGCCGCTCGGTGGACCATCGGATCTACGACGAGGTCGTCGGCATCACCGGCCTCGGCGACCGCCTCAAGCACCGACCGAGCGAACTCTCCGGCGGTCAGCAGCAGCGGGTTGCGGCGGCGCGGGCGCTGATGAGCCGGCCCGCGATCGTCTTCGCCGATGAGCCCACCGGCAACCTCGACTCCAAGTCCGGTGCGGAGCTCCTGGGGTTTCTCCGCGATGCGGTGGATCGCTCGCAGCAAACCATCGTCATGGTCACCCACGATCCGCTCGGCGCGGCCCGGGCCGACCGCGGCGTCTTCCTCGCTGACGGCAAGGTCGTGCACGACCAGGCGGATCCCACGGCGGACTCGATCCTGGAGGTCATGCGCCACCTCGGCGAATAGCCGTGCTCAAGGTCACCCTGCGAAGCCTGCTCAGCCACAAGCTGCGACTCGCGCTCACCGCCATCGCCATCGTGCTCGGGGTTTCCTTTGTCGCCGGCACACTGATCATCACCGACACGATCAACGGGATCTTCGGCAACATCTTCTCGACGGCGGACCAGGGTGTTTCCGTCGTCGTGCAAGGTCAGGTTCCGCCCGGGGGCAACAGCTTCTCGAGCCAGCGCCGGCCGTTCGCGGTGACGGTGCTGGCTCCAGTCCAACACGTGAGCGGTGTCAAGAGCGCAGTCGGCCTCATCTTCCGCGATGGCGCCGACCTGATCGGTGCCGACGGCAAAGTCGTGGGCGGCAACCAGGGCCCGCCACACTTCGGTGCCAACTGGGTCGACGACACCACGCTGGCGCCGTATCACTTCCACAGTGGTGGCCCGCCCCGGGCGGCTGACGACGTCGTCATCGACGCAACGACCGCAACCACCGGGAAGATCAGCGTCGGTCAAGCCGTCTTCGTGGTTTTCAACGGCGGAAGCAAGAAGCCGTTCACCGTCAGCGGTGTGGTCGGCTACGGGAGTGCCAACAATCTCGCCGGAGCCAGCGTCCTGCTGTTCCGCCTGGACACGATCCAGTCGGCATTCGACGCCCGCGGCGAGTACGACGCCATCGACGCCACCGCGCAGCCTGGTGTCAGCGCGACGGTGCTCCGCGATCGTGTGGCCGCCGCGGTCCCGCCCGGGGTCGAGGTCGCCACCGGAGCCCAGGTCGCCAGTCAGTCCACCGATGCCGCGCGCTCGATCATCAACACGTTCATCGGCACACCGCTGCTGGTCTTCGCGATCATCTCGCTCTTCGTCGGCTCCTTCCTCATCGTCAACACCTTCACCATCCTGGTCACCCAGCGCACGCGCGAGCTGGCATTGCTGCGCGCCCTCGGTGCCACGCGCCGCCAGGTGCTTGTGTCGGTCCTCGTCGAAGCCGCCCTCACCGGGCTGGTGATGTCCGCAGCCGGTGCCCTGGTGGGCATCCTGCTCGCCAAGGGGCTGTATGCGGTCCTCGATACCATCGGGTTTGGCCTTCCCGCCGGCGACCTGCAACTGCAGGTTCGCACCTTCATCGTCGCCATCGCGCTCGGCACCATCGTGACGCTCGGTGCGGCGATCCTGCCCGCTCGGAGGGCAACCCGCGTGGCGCCGGTGGCGGCGCTGAGGGAAGCGGAGCCTGAGATTGCGACTGTGTCGCGGCGGCGCATCATTACCGGCGGTGTCGCGACCGTGCTCGGCGCGGGGCTGCTCGGCCTCGGACTGTTCGGTTCGACCGGTCAAACACTGCAGCTTCTCGGCGTCGGCTCGCTGATCCTTTTCGTCGGCGTCGCCGTGCTGGCCCCGCTCCTGGTGCAGCCTGTCGCGCTCGTGCTCGGCGCGCCCGCAGCGGCGCTGCGGGGTGTTCCCGGCCGCCTCGCTCAAGCCAACGCCCGCCGCAGCCCGCGGCGCACGGCGTCGACGGCGGCAGCCCTGATGATCGGGGTCGCACTGGTTGCCGGAGTTGACATCATCGCCGAGTCCATCAAGGTGTCCAGCCAG